>CAYXDZ010000145.1:0-8014 GCA_964463815.1 uncultured Verrucomicrobiota bacterium
ATGGTGGACGCGGAATCCATCGCTTATCTGACCACGCAATATCGTCGCGATCTCAATCCAACCTGGCAGTTCGGCGGGGATGTGAACTTCCTTTTTCAAGACCAGGTGTTCGATGTCTCGACGACCGAACCCACGCCCGTTCCAATCCAGGCCCGCGGGCAGCAACTCTCCCTGCGGCCGGGCGTGACGTGGCGATTCGCCACCAACCGCTGGTTGGGGTTGACGCTGGAGGGCCAGCGCCAGTTTTTCGAGCAGCCGCTGGACGACCATTGGGAACTGGGGCCGCTGGTGGAAGCCGGCCGGCGCTATGGCCACCGCTCCGAAGTCGCGCTCCGGTATCATTTTCGTCGCCGCTGGTATGACGAGCGAAACCAGTTCACGGCCGATGGGTTCGTCGCGGCGGACACCTCGCTGCACTACGACCTCCACGAGGCCAGGCTCGTCTGGAAACATCACTTTGATGCCGCGCGTAACTGGCGGGGCGACCTGGAACTCGGCACCCTGCGCAATCTCGACAACGGCTCCGGTTACTTCGACCACTGGCGGCACCAGGCCGCGACGGCGTTGCGCTACCGCAAAAATCCGTGGGAAGCGGCCGCCCGCCTGCGCTGGTCCTATTATGATTACGATCTCCAGACCGTGCTGCCGGACGATCCCCGCCGCCGGGAGAAACACGTTCTGGGGGCGAGCGTTCGCGGCAGCCGCCTGCTCACAGGGCAGTGGCGGATTTACGCCGAATACGCGCTCGAAGTCGCGCTTTCCAATCGCACCTTCGAGGAATATCGTGTCCACACCATCCGCACCGGCTTGCAATGGGATCTGAACTGAACCACCCACCATCCGTGGACCGGGCACCGCCGCCGGCCACCGGTCGCGGCGTCGCCGGGCTGATCCTTCTGTTGTTCGCACTCGTGGTCGTGCTCGCCGCCAGTTTGTTCTGGCTGACCCTGCGGCTGCGCGCGGAACTGCGCGTCCAACTCCTCGAACGTGACGGCGACACCCTGGCCGAAGTCGCGCGCATCATGGTCGCGGAACGACTCCCCGAAGAGGAAGTCGGGTTGACCTTCGACGAACCGGCCGTGCAGATGCCGGTCGTCCTGAAGCTCGCCTCCCAACGCGGCGTGATCGGAGCCCGCCTGTATGACGGCGAAGGGGTTTTCGTGGCTGCTTTTCCGAAGCATCTCCGCGCGGTTCCGCTGGCGGCTGGGGAGCTCAACCAGTTTTTGGGCTTGAAGGCAGTCTCGCGCTATTTGCCCGAGGTAAAACCGGCCGAGATCATTCGTGCGGAGTTTCTCCCCCACACGGTGGCCGGCGACACAATCCGGTTGCGCGAAGTGACCCTGCCCCTCTACCGGGCCGGTCAGACCCGGCCGGCCGGCATCGCCCAATTGTTGATGGAGGGCGACTCCCTGGCAACGCAGTATCAGAATCTGGACCGCCATCTGGCGGCCACCGGGTTGGTGATTCTACTGGGTGCTTCCGTACTGCTCTGCGGGACCGTCATTTTTGCCTGGACCCGGCTCGCCCGCAGCCGGCGGCTCCTGCAGGAGCGAACCCTGAATCTGGAACAGCTCAACCGGGAACTGACTTTCGCCCTCAAGACGGCGGCGGTCGGCTCCGTGACCGCCCACCTCCTCCACGGCCTCAAGAGTCCGCTGACCGGTTTGAAGAATTTCGTCTCCCGGCGCTCGCGCACCGCGGGCGAGGACACGGAGGAATGGCGCGATGTGCTCGAGGTTACGCGCAAGATGCAGGCGATGGTCGCCGACGTGGCCACGTTGCTCAATGACTCCGGCTCAACCCGGGATCAAGCGGTGCGGCTGGCGGACTTCCGCCAACAGCTTGCCGGCCGCCTGGCGAACCGGTTCCCAAAAGTGCCGGTGGCGCTTTCCCTGACCGGGGGTGACGACACGACGCTTTCCGCCCGCGAGGTCTCGCTGATGAATTTCATCCTCGAACAACTGGTGGAAAATGCGATCCAGGCCGCGGGCGAAGACCAGCCGGTGCGGATCGACGGCCGCATTGCGGATTACACCCTGATTCTGGATGTGACGGATCACGGTCCCGGCATCGCGGATGAGCTCCGGGATCAATTGTTCAACCCGGTGCAGTCCACCAAGGCCGGCGGCACCGGCATCGGCCTGGCCATTTGCCGGCACTTGGCCGGCAGCATGCAAGCCCAACTGGAACTCGTCCAAACCGGTCTGAGAGGCAGCCGGTTTCGTCTCAGCCTGCCCCTTGGCCGGTTGACGCAGGCAACCGTAACGGCACAATCTGCGAGTTAAACTTATAAAATAAACTTATGCGTTGTTGTTCCAAGGTCCGCCCAAAATCTGGTGGCCGTGAAGATGAACCGGCCAGCCGTTCTCAGCTGAGGAGCCAGCATCACCCCTGCAGCTCGGGGATGGAATATGCCTGGTCGCGCCGGCTTTGCATTTTGCTGCTGGCCGCGCTGCTCGGGGTCGCGGCCCGCGCTCCCTCGCAGGCGCAGGTTCCCGGTCACTGGCGCTGGTCGAATCCCCGCCCGCACGGGGCCAACATCCATGATCAGGTTTTTGCCTTTGGCCGGACGCTGCAATTCGCCGAACGCGGCCAGATCTTCGCCAGCGACGATCTGGTCTCTTGGACACCGGTTGCCAGCGGCACCGACCGCACGCTGCGCGCCGCTTCCGTTTTTGGGTCGCGCCTGATTATCACCGGCGAGGAGGGGCTGATCCTGTTCACGGATGATCTCAAACAGTTCACCACGGCCACGCTGAATCCGCCGACCACGGACTGGATCGAAGACGTGGCCGCCTCCGGCTCGCTGCTGGCGGCCGTGGGTGACAACGCGGCAATCTACACCAGCCCGGACGGTGTCAACTGGACGCGGCGGACTGTCGGCTTCAGCCAGTGGCTGCGCGGCGTGGCGTTTGGCGGTGGACGCTTCGTCACGGTGGGTGAGAACGGGTTTATCGCCACCAGCACCGACGGCGTGAACTGGTCGCCCGTGGCGGGTGGCTCCGGCACCAGCGTCCGGTTGAACCGCGTCCGTTATTTCAGCTCGCGCTTCTGGGCGGCCGGCCAGGGCGGCGTGCTGTTGTCCAGTGCCAACGGCATGGAATGGACGCCCGTGAACACCGAAGCGACCAACGACCTGTTCGACATCGCCACGAACCTGACCACCAAGGCGGCGGTGGGCCGGGAAACCGTGCGGCTCGAGCAGTCTGGAACCTGGACCGAGCAAACCGCCGACACGCTGGCCTATCCCGCGCCCCGGTGGACTTATCACCACGCGCTCGCCGGCAGCGGCCTTTTTCTCCTCGGCGGGCGTTCCGGCATGACCGTGGAAGGCTTCCGCCCCGATCCCATGCAGCCGGAGTTTGCGTGGATCAACCGCCAGCCCTCCTTTCGCGACTGGTTGTGGGAGGTGCAACGGCTGCCGGATCTTTTTGTCACCGTCGGCGACCAGGGCACGATTACCACGAGCATCGACGGCGTGCGCTGGAATTGGGAAGTGGTCCCGGAATCCGCCTTCAACCGGGTGCTCCTGGGCGTCGGCGGCAACGCCACCCGCGGCCTGGTCGCCGCCGGCAGCCAGGGCACGCTGCTTTACAGCCCGCCGGGCACCGTGGAGTTGGTGAGCACCAACTCCAGCGGCGTGGTCACCACCAACGAGGTTGATTCGCTGGGGATCGTCTGGGAGGAAGCCGTAAACAGCATCACGACCAACGATCTCCAGGCCGTGGCCGTGCTCGGCGAACGCCTCTTCGTGACCGGCGGCAAAGGCACCGTGGCCTACACGGACGACGGCACCAACTGGAACTCCGTCGCCACTTCAAGCACCGCCTTTCTCAGCGGTCTGGCCGCCTGGCCGGGGGGCTTGGTGGCCGTTGGTTCCGGCGGCACGATTCTCACCAGCCCGGATGGCCTCAGCTGGTCTCCGCAAACATCCGGAACCGCCGCCTGGCTGTACCGCGTGCGTTATCTCAACGGCCAACTTTGGGCGGTCGGAGCGAACGGCACGATCGTGACCAGCGCCAACGCGGTTGATTGGTCGCCGGTCCCCAGCGGCACCGAGCTGTGGTTGAACGACATCACTTATTTCGATCCGACCCAGGTCAAGTTTGCCAGCGGCTGCTTCGGCCCGGTGTCACCGCTCTACGTGATCGTGGGCAGCGAAGGCATTGTGCTCACCAGCCCGGACGGCAGCACCTGGAGCCGGCTCCCTTCACCCACGGGAAAATCCCTTTATTCCTGCACCATGAACGAGGGCCAACTGTTGGCCGTCGGCCTGGAGGGTTCGATCATCCGGCGGCAGCTCGCCCCCGATTGCACACCGCCAGCCTTCATCGATTTCGACACGGATCCGACCTTCAACTTGATGCTGATCGACGGGGTCACCGACCAGCGGTTCATCCTCGACCGGAGCGAATTTCTCGATGCCTGGACGGAGCGGGATCAGTTCGAGATACAGGATGCCGCAGGCACCATCTTGATCCTCGCGCCGAAGCCCACCAACGCTCCGCCTTCCGAGTACTTCCGCGCCCGACTGGTGCCGTGAGATGGCGCGCCGTTCGCCCCGCGAAGTTGCCGTCGGCAAACGGCAGTTGAAGCCACGCCCGCTCCCGCTTACCTTCCACCCATGATTGATCTGACCGAAGTCACGGGCGTGGGCGTGGAACGTTTCTCGGTGCGCCGGCCCATCCCGCCGGCCCGCCTCGACGCGTTGTCGAAGGACATTCTCGCGCTCAAGCGCAAGCTCAATGCCGTCATCCTCGCGCACAACTACCAGGTCGCCGAAATCCAGGACGTGGCGGATTACGTCGGTGATTCGCTCGGCCTCTCGCAACAGGCGGCGAAAACCAGCGCCGATGTCATCGTGTTTTGCGGCGTTCACTTCATGGCCGAGACGGCGAAGATTTTGAACCCGACGAAAACGGTCATTCTTCCCGACAAAGACGCCGGGTGTTCGCTCGAGGAAAGCTGCCCGGCGGACAAGTTGCGCGCGTTGCAGGCCACGAACCCGAACTTCTACACGATCGCCTACATCAACTGCTCCGCGGAAGTGAAGGCGCTCAGCGACGTCATCTGCACCAGCGGCAACGCGAAGAAGATCGTCGAGGCGGCACCGCAGGAGAAAGACCTCCTGTTCGTGCCCGACGAAAACCTCGGCGCGTGGGTGATGGAACAAACCGGCCGGCCGATGACGCTCTGGAAGGGCAACTGTTACGTCCATGTCGAGTGGACCCACGGCGCGATCACACGCATCCGTCAGCAATATCCCGATGCGCCGCTCGTCGCCCACCCGGAATGCACCAAGGCCGTCCGCATGTTGGCCGATGAGGTGTGCTCGACCGAGAAGATGGTGAGTTGGAGTCGGAGTCAGGCAGCCCCGGCCATCATCGTGGCCACCGAAGCGGGCATGTTGCATCGCTTGCGGAAGGAATGCCCGGACAAGACCTTCATTCCTGCGCCGACTGAGAACTGCGCCTGCAACGAATGCCGGTTCATGAAGATGAACACGCTGGAGAAACTCCACGACTGCATGGCCGATCTCTCGCCGAAGCTGGAACTGCCCGCACACATCATCGAGCGCGCGCGGCTGCCCATCGAGCGGATGCTGGAAATCTCCGCCCGCTGACCGGCTTCACGGCAGGGCAGGCTTCCAGCTTGTCACTCCGCGTGTCTCGTAGATCGGAGATGGAGCCGAAGATCCGTGATCCACCAGGTTCGCGGCGATGGCAACTGTGCTCATGCAACAATCAATGACCGGTCAGAACCCCCCGCAGTTTCATCGCTTCATGCACTTGCTGCACGGCGATGCGGCAGGCCGTCTGCCGGAGGGAAATCTTCTCATGCTCGACCAACGCCCGCAGGCGCTTCCAAGCCCAACGCAGGATCGACTCGACTTCCTCCAGCACGCGCTGGCGCGGTCACCGATAGTGCTGACGGTCCTGCGCTCATTCGAGATACGACGCCACCACATCGCCGGCGTTGGCGAGGATGTCGGGAATGACGCCCACGTCGCGCTCGCGCAAACTGGCATCGGCAGCACAAGTCACCGGCAGGTTGGCACCCTCGACAATGCAACCGGCCTTCACCTCAGCGACCACGCTCGGTTCGTACACCGACGAGCTCCATTTCGTAATCGGTTTAAAAAGGCTGGTGACCTCGACGAGTTGATGGCTTTCGTGGTGTCGTCGTCTGAAGCCGCCCTGCTCGGTCAACGCGACAAGCGGCGCCTGGTCGAGATCCGCGTCAGCGACGCCGGTCACCAAATTTTCAGGTCCGAGGTTGCGCGGCAGACGCCCGCGCGGCCGGTCAGACGCCCCCGGGCGTTTGTCTTGAAGGCGGCGCCTTGTTCGTGACGCGTGGGGATGAAACGCACGATGAATGCTCCATCGAGAAAAGAATATCCTTGGTCTCCTTGCCGGGCACGCCGAAGACCTGCCCAACTCCCCCGCTCTCCAGACAACGCACAAACCAGTCGGAGACGGATTTCATCGGGGACATGCGCTGCAACTTGCCGGCGGTTCCCGCAAGGGCAGGCTGATTTTCATCCCGCGCCCCGTAAAAAAGCCGGCACCGATCGGCCAGAATCGGCGCGATCGGTGCCGTGGGGGATGAACCAACCTTCCGGGTTAGCGGACCTCAAGGCGATTCAACACACCTTGAGCGCCGCCTTCCCAGGCGTTCTTGGTGGCGATTCGGCGTTCGACATAGTCATCGACGAAGCCAGTCAGCTTCACGGTGCCGTCGTCGACCTGCACCTCAATCTCGTCGCTGTTGAGGAATGGAGACCAAAACAACTGGCTCTCGACGTCACCCTGGATCTTGGCATCAAGCGATTCAGGAATATCTTGGAATGGCCAGTACGCATCCGGCACATAGTTGTGCCACGCGTAATCCAGGCCATGCGCAGGGATCTTGGTGGTGGTCGCTGTCAACTGGTTGTTGATGCTGGCTACGCCGTTCACCCGGGCAACCGTCCGGTAGGCCTCGTTGATCGCAAACGTGCTGTCAACCTCGCCCTCAAGGGTCACGCGGCTGTTGCGCACGGCCACGTCCAGATTTTCGGTGTCGAGGTAAGGGCTGCGACTCAACGCGCTCTGCACATTCTCCATCAGGTCGCCATCCTCAATCAAGGTGTGTGGACGCACCTTCAGGAGGTTGATCACGAAGTGGACACCCACCGTGTTCCGCGCGTCGCGCTCGGCGGCAAGCTTGGCAACATAATTGTCCACCTCGCCCTTGAGCGTAACGGTGCCGTTGCTGACCATCGTTTCGATGGCGAAGGCCTTAACCCGCGGGTCCATTTCAAACGTCTTCTTCAACGCGCTGGCAATCGCCTTGTCCGAGATCTTCGGAGCCTCGGTACGAGGTTCCGGCAGCACGGCAATCCGGTCAAAGTCGACCCAGAGCATCGAACTGTCGACGTTACGTGCGCTGGTCACCCAGGCGAGCTGTTCGGCCAGGGCTTTCTCGGCATCGCTGGCCACCAGACCCGACAGTTCCACCTGTCCGTCCATCACCTCAACCTCAATGCCACCGGCATTCACGCGCACATCCATTTTCAGGCGCTGCCGGATGTCCTTGGCAATCTCGGTGTCGGGACGGTTCACAGTCGGGATGTAAACCATGTTGTTCTTCACTTCACGCACGCCACGCACGCCTTTGACGACCTGGGCGGCGAGCTGTTTTTCCTGCCACGAGTCGGTCGAACCCGTGAGGGTTACTTCACCGTTCTTCACCTTGACGGTCACTTCCCATGAGTCGGTGGCCGGATCGGCTGCAAGCGCTGCGATGGCATCGCGATTGATCTCAACGTCAGGCCGGACGACCGGACGGAGCTTGATCTGGTCGATCACGCTACGGACACCTTTGATGGACCTGGCAAGCGTCACGGCCTGCTCGCGTGCCAGCAGGTTGTCCACATAACCGCTCAAGGTCACAATGCCCTCCTCGGTCTGCACATCAATTAGAGCAAGTTAAATGAAACTATAGCCGCAATGGGCGAACCAGTTGGCGGCAT
>CAYXDZ010000146.1:0-7990 GCA_964463815.1 uncultured Verrucomicrobiota bacterium
TCTCCGACTTCACTCCGGCCTCGTTCCGGCGCTGCTGCTGGCGGGCACGCTGGCCTGCCCGGCCCAAGAACTGTCCAACATCCCGCGCCAGGACTTTTGGGTGACTGATGGCGCGGTGAACGCCATCGCGGTGACCAACGACCGCGTGTTCATCGGGGGTGACTTTCGATATGTCGGCCCCTACACCGGCGGTGGCGTGCCGGTGGACGTGGCCACCATGCAGCCGGTGGCGAAGTACCCCAAGGTCAACGGCAGCGTGCATGCCGTCGAACCGGACGGCCAGGGCGGCTGGTTCATCGGCGGGCTGTTTACCACGGTTGGAGGGAGAGCGCGCACCAACCTAGCGCACATCACGGCGGCAGGGGAGGTGAACACCAACTGGGTGGCCCATGCGACCGGGGGTTCGGAACTTGGCCGGGTGAACAAGCTGGCCCTGGATGGCGACACGCTCTACGCGGCTGGGGAGTTTACGCACCTGGGTGGGCAGCCGCGTCCGTATGTGGGGGCGCTGTTGTCGGCCAACGGCGCGGTGAAGTCCTGGGCACCGCAGGTGGAAACGAACGTCCTGGCCATCGCAGTGTCGCCATCGGCGGTGTACCTGGGCGGAAAGTTTTTTTCACTGAACGGAGTCGAGCGCCGCTACGTGGGCGCGGTGGACAAAACCACCGGGGAGACGACCCCTTGGAATCCGTGGGATCCCGACGTTAATCCCATCATATATCACAACTTTGTCACCAATGCGTATCCGCAAGCGCTGGCGTTGGCAAATGGCTGGGTGATCTTGCCTGGACGATTTAACGGAGGCTTTGCGTGGGTCAATCTGGCGGCGTTTCGTGAGAGCGACGGCACTGTGGTTTGGGGCAGAGGCGGAGCGGAGCTCATCACTGATTTGAAAGTCAGGGAAGACAAACTGTACGTGGCCGGTCGGTTCACAAGCATTGGGGGGGATGGAACAGCAGGTGCCGTGTCGCGCACGAATCTGGCGGCCATCGAACTGGTAATGGAAGGTCGCGTGACCGGCTGGGTTCCCGCCTACGCCGGGGTGGAGCAGTCGCTGGCTTTCCATGAAAACTCGGTGTTCGCCGTCGGCAGGTTTCAAAACCCCAACCCGTTTGCCGGTGAAGGCGTCAAGACCAACGCGGACAACCTGGTACAGCTGGATATGGAAACCGGCGCGATATTGGAGCCATTCCGGCCGCTCAATGACGGTCCCATCTGGGCGGTGGCGGCGCAGGGGGACCGATTGTTTCTGGGCGGCGGCTTCACCAGTCTGGGCGGCGTCTCGCACGAATATCTCGCGGAACTCGACGGCCGCGATGGTTCCCTCCGGCCTTGGACTCCTCAACCGAGCTCCTCAGTTAGCGCGCTGGCCCTGGCTGACGGGCGGCTGTATGTCGGCGGCTGGTTCGACGAGCTGGGCGGCACGCCCCGGCAACAGATTGGCGCGTACGATCTGAACGGGCCGGCCCTGCTCGACTGGAATCCGGGAGTGGAACGGAGCACTGCCACCTTCGGGACCCACCCCATCAGCGAACTGGTCCCTCTCGGGGACGCCCTGCTGGTGGCCGGCGAGTTTCAGGCCGTAGGCGGTCAGCCGCGCACCAACCTTGCCCTGTTGAACCGGACAACCGGAGAGGTGCTGGATTGGCGGGCGGACGCCGACGGCCAGGTGGCGGCGGCGGCCCTGGCTGGCGGGCATTTGTATGTCGGTGGTGCGTTCTCCCGGATCGGCGGGGTGGAACGCCGTCATCTGGCCCGGTTGGATCCCGGGTCGGCGGCGGTGGACGCCTGGAATCCCGGACCGGACGCCCGGGTCACCAGCCTGTCGGTCAACTCCAGCGCCCTTTATCTGAGCGGATCTTTCACCAAGATCGGTGACACCCCGCGCGCTGGTCTGGCGGCGTTTGAGCTCGCCACGGGCGCGCTTCTGCCGTGGAACCTCGACCAAGATGTGCTGTTCCCCTTCGGCTGGCCGGTACTGGCGTTGGAGGACACGGTTTATGCGGCCGGAGTGTTCCGAATCAATGGCCTCTCCGAGACGCTACAGGCGGTGCATCCCCAGACGGCGGAACCCGCCGGCTGGAGGCTTTCCCCCTACCATCCGGGCTTCCCTTTGCGCCTGCTCCATGACGGCCGCCGGCTGTTCATCACAGCGCGACGGGACGTGTTTTTCGGTCCTACCCGGGGAGGGATTTCCGTGTATGAACCGCCGGGCTTCAGCCAACTGACCGGCCTGACCCGTAATCCGGAGGGAGTCGTCCTTTCGGTGACGTCGGATCCTGGATCGCAGGTGGTCGTTGAGCGCAGCGCCAACTTCCAGACCTGGACCGGCGTCAGCACCAATGTGGCGTGGGAGGGCGTGCTGGAGGTTGAAGACCCGGCAACTCCCAACAGCAGCCCGGTCTTCTACCGGGCAATGACCGGCAGCACACCATGATGACCCGGCTCTGGAAAATTTATCTCGTCCCGGCCCGTCGCGAGTGCGGCGGGCATTCGCCTGCAAAGCCACCCTCAACGGAGTGGAGGTCTTGCGGCCTTGACGGATCCTGGTTCCTCACGCCCCGGCGGGCTGGTGCCTGCCGGGGCCTTTTGCTGCGTGGTGCAGCGCTTCACGCAACCGGATTCCATCGGCGCGGAACCCGGACCCACCACGCGGCCAGCGCCAGCAGCGCGATCACGCCCGCCATCACGTAAAACACCAGCGCATAGGAACCGGTGAGTTCCACGCATTGCGCCAGGAGCAACGGCCCGACCGCCGACGCCAGCACGGTCATCATTTGCGCCGCGCCCTGGATCTTGCCGAGATGCGCCCGGCCGTACGTGCGGCTCCAGAAGCTGAAGAAAATCACGATCACAAACCCGCCGGCCACGCCCATGAACACCGCCCAGCCCATGACTTGCGCCACGCTTTGCAGCAACGGCAACGCAAGCAGCGCGATCATCAGCAGTCCCATCGCGAGGGCCATGAGCCGGTTCAAAGACCAGCGCGTGGTCAACCAGCCGCCCAGAAAATTGCCGGCGAGCGAGGTGATCGCCGTCACCGCCAGCGCGCGATGATACACCGTCGCTTCGAAGCCGCGCTCGGCGAGAATGGCCTCGTTGAACAGACCGATGCCGGAGATGACGAGGTTGTAGGTCGAACTCGCGAGCGCGAACACCCAGAAGGCGGGCGTGCGCAGCGCTTCGCCGAAGGTTGCCCCCGTCGCCGTGGCGGAGGTCGCCAGTTGCTCGTCTTTCCGTTCTTCCACCGGCAGGCCGCAGGATTCCGGGTCGCGGCGGACGGTCAACCAGACGAGCGGCAGCAACCCGAGCAAGAGCAGCCAGCCCAGCGCGCTCCACGCCACGCGCCAGCCGCTGTGCGTGACGATTGCGCCCACGATGGGGAAGGCGGTCATGAAGCCGACGCTGACGATGACCGAGTAAGCCGCCATCGCGCGGGGCAAACGCCGGCCGAACCACTGGCCGACGAGGCTGAGGCTCGCCACCGACAACGCGCTCTGGCCAAAGCCACGGGTCAGCGTGACGAGCACGAAGAGCATCACGAAGCTCTTCGCTCCGGCCATCGCCAGCACGACGACGCCCAGCAACGCGACAATGACGCTCATCACCACGCGGCTGCCGAAGCGGTCGAGCAACCGGCCGAAGCCGAGGCAGAACGACGCGCCGATGAGCGTGGCCCAGAGATTGATCTGCGCGTAGCCAAGGCGGTCGATGTCGAGGTCGCGCAGCAGCGGTTCCGTGATGAGACCGAGCCCCTGCGTGCGGCCGGGCAACGTGCCGACCATCGCCAGCGCCGCCACGGTCATGTTCACCCAGCCGTAGTAAAACGGCAGGCGCTCCAGCAGGGCGGGGGGACGTGGATTCCCATCGGCGGTCGGTGTCATGTCAAAATAGAAGGGGTGTTCGACCGCCCAAGCCACCGGTTTATTCCGGCGGGATTGAGAGCAATAAGCGCCAATACGCGTGGACCCTATCAGCCGGGGCCAACACGTTCCTTCTCCTTCACACCACCACCACGTGATTTTCCAGCGTGCCGATGCCGCTGATCTCGATGCGCACTTTGTCGTCCGCTTGCAGCGTGAAGCCGTCGCCCGGCACGAGGCCGGTGCCGGTCAGCAGGACCGCGCCATGCGGGAAGGTCTGGCTGCGATACAACCAGTCGGCCAGTTCGGACAACTTGCGCTTCATCTGGGAAACGGACGTTTCGCCCTCGAAGACCGCCTGGCCGCCGCGGTGGATGACCAGCTTGATCGTCCACGCCCGCGCTTCCTGCTCGAGGGCGCTCACGTTGATCCACGGACCGAGCGCGCACGCGCGGTCGTACACCTTGGCCTGGGGCAGGTAGAGCAGGTTCTCGCCCTCGATGTCGCGCGAGCTCATGTCGTTGCCGATGGTGTAGCCGACGATGCGGCCCTTCGAGTTGATCACGAGCGCCAGCTCGGGCTCGGGCACGTTCCACTTCGCGTCCTTGCGGATACCGACCGCCTCACCCGTGGCGACGACTTTATCCGGCAGCGATTTGAAGAAGATCTCCGGCCGGTCCGCCTCATATACTTTGGCGTAAGCCTGCGCGCTGAAGTCCGATTCCTCCATGCGGGCGGCCTTGCTGCGCAGATAGGTGACCCCGGCGGCCCAGACTTCCTGCCGTTCGATGGGCGCGAGCAGGCGCACGCCGGCAAGCGGTGATGCCATGAGCGTTTGATTGGACAGCTCCTTCAACCGGGAGCTCAGGTTGTCGCTCTCCAGCAGCGACGTGAGGCGGCCGTGCTCACCGGAGCCGATATCGGCGACCGTCTTGTCGTCGTGGATCAGGCCGAGCCGGAGTTCGTTATAGGCGTTGAGATAGCGGCAGAGTTTCATTTTGGAAAATGGTCAGTGATCCGCGGTCAATGGTTCGTGGTTGAAAGTCTTCATGACAACGAACCACCAACCACTAACAACGAACATCACGCAGAGTAATCTAGATACACCGTCTTGATGCGCGTGTAGAAGTCGAGGGCGATGGTGCCCTGCTCCTTGAAGCTGTCGGTGCTCGATTTCTTCACGCCGCCGAAGGGCGCTTGGAGCGCGAGCCCGGTGCTGATCTGGTTGATCTTCACCACGCCGGCCTGGATGCGTTCGGAGTAAACCATCGCCTTCTTGAGGTCCCGGGTGACGATGGAGGCGGACAACCCGACATCGACGCCGTTGGCAACGGACATGGCTTCCTCGAAGTTCTCGACCTCGATCACGGCGACGACCGGCCCGAAGACTTCTTCTTTCGCGATGCGCATGTTGGGCGTCACGCCGGTGAGAATCGCCGGTTCCATGAAATACCCGTGCTGAAGCTCGCCGTCGGTCAGGCGTTTGCCGCCCCAGGCCAGTTTCGCGCCTTCCTGCTGCGCGATGTCGAGGTATTCAAGATTGCCCTCGAACTCCTGCTCGTTCACCGCCGGTCCCATGGTCACACCGTCGTTCAACCCGTTGCCGACTTTGATCGCCTTCGCCTTCTCGATGAGCTTCTCGACAAACGCGGCGGCGACCTGCTTCTCAACAATGACGCGGCTGGTCGCGGTGCAGGCCTGACCGGTGAGGCCGAAGCCGGCGAGGGCCACGAGCTTCGCGGCGAGATCAAGGTCGGCGTCGGCGAGGACGATGGTCGGGTTCTTGCCGCCCATCTCCATCTGCGCCCGCGCCATGCGGGTGGCGAGCTGCTGATAAATCTGGTTGCCGATCTTGTACGAGCCGGTGAACGAAACCGCGACCACATCGGGATTGGTCGCCAGCTCACCGCCGACCGCGCGGCCTTCGCCGATGACGACGTTGAGCACGCCCTTGGGCAGACCCGCTTCGGCGAGAATCTTGGCGACTTCGCAGGTCATCGCCGGCGCCTGGGAGGCGGGCTTGATGATCACCGCATTGCCGCTGACGAGCGCGGGGGCCATTTTCCAGGCCGGGATGGCGATGGGGAAATTCCAGGGCGTGATGAGCGCAACGACGCCGAGCGGTTCGCGGCGCGTGTAAAGCAGGTTGCCCGGCAGATCGTGCGGAATGGTCTGGCCGCCGAGCGTGTAACTGCTGCCGCCGAAGAAGCGGAAAATGTCGGCCGTGCGCTGCACTTCGCCGGTGGCCTCCGCCAGCGTTTTTCCTTCCTCGCGGGTCAGCAGCTTGGCCAGCTCGGGTTTGCGCGCTTCGAGGAGTTGCGACGCCTTGCTCAGGATGCGGCCCCGCGCGATGGGCGTCTGCGCCGCCCAACCGGGGAACGCCGCTTTCGCCGCCGCGATGGCCGCCTGGGTGTCGGCCTGGGCGCTGAGCGGGTATTGCGCGACTTTTTCGCGGGTGTCGGCCGGATTGATGGTCGTGAAGGTCTGGCCGGATTGCGCGGCAATCCATTCGCCGCCGATGAAATTCTGGTAAGTATCCATGAGGTTGGCGGCGGAAGATTAGCGGGAACTCCGGGCGGACAAAGTACTTTTTAGCACCGGTTCAACCTTGGAAGGGATGATGATCCCACCACCAACGGAAGACCGCCCGGAAATCAGCGGCCAGCGAAGTGGAAAACCCGCGGCCCCGCAGGAGCGCTCGAACCAGGATGACGGGCACCCCGCCCACCACGACCCCCAGCAGCAGGAAAAGCCAGATGAGAAAACCGATCAGGATCTCAAGGAACGCCGAATGGAACAAGGCACCAAGCACGGGCCATGGATAACCCCTGGCAGGGCGTCCCGCAAGTTGGCTTGCGGTCAATGCCCCGGTTTCGTCAGCTCCGCGATCATGGCGTCAAACGCCGCGGGCGAACGCGGGCCGACGAAGCGCCGGCGCAGGTGGCCCTCGGCATCGACCAGCACGTTCACCGGCAGTTCGTTGCCCTGATACACAAGGCTGGTGACCCCCTTCGGATCTAACAGGATCGGATACTTCAAGCCGCGTTTCTCCGCGAAGCCGCCCACCAGTTTCACCAGTTCATCGTGGGCCACATCGCTGCCCGCCTTGGGGGCTTCGTCATGCTCCGCATGGTCGTGCGAGTGCCCGTGCTCGAGTTCGTGTTGGTCCGGCAGACCGTCCAGGGCGATGCCGAGAATCACCACGCGATCCGCGTAACGTTCGTGCAGCTTCACCAGTTCCGGCAGTTCGGTCCAACAAGCCGTACACCAGGTCGCCCAAAAGTTGATGAACACCGGCCGGCCGCGGAACTGGCTCAAGCGAACCGGTTCCCCGGCGAGGTTCGGCAGGATGAAATCGGGGGCCAGTCGGGGGCTTTCCCTGGCTTGCGCAGCGTCCACCGGAGCGGGACCAGTCCAGTTCGCCGCGTTTTGCCGCCACCACGACCGCCACTGTTCGAGCCCGGCGAGGACTTGCTCCGTTCTGGCCGGGTTACTTTCGTCTTCCATGACCCCCTCTTCGCTATACGTGCCGGCCAGCTTGGCCCGTCGCACGCCGAAGTCCTCACCGGTCCACTGGCGCAACGCCCCGGCGGCGGCGATCCGGACCTCGAGGTCTGGGTGCTCCAGCAACCCGGCAACGTCCGTGATGAAATTGGTGAGGCCGGCGGCAAGGGCGGCGCGCAACGCGACATGCTTCAACTCGGGGTCTTCATCCAGAAGACTGGCCCGAAACAACGGTGCCGCCAGTTCGCGGCCCACCTGCCCCAGCAGGCCGATGGCGAGCTCGCGCACCTGAAAATCGGCGTCGAGCGCGGCGTCCTGCAGCCAGCCGGGCAGCGGCTCCAGGGGAAACTCCCGCGTGGTGCGGCTCACGGCCCGCAGCGCCGCGATGCGGTGGGGAATCTTCCCGGTGCGATAGAATCGTTCGCCCACAACCAGCGGCTCGGCGGCGGTCAGGAGGAGTTCCTCCACCAGCTCCGCTTCAACGGAAGGCTCGGCGAGGGCTGTCCGCAGCATGACGGCGTGCTGGAGGCGCGGCCGCGAGACCAGCAGTCCGGCGATGAGAATGACACCACAGATCAGAAACCACAGCCGCGGTCTGGAGGGGGAAGCCATGTTGGAGGGAG
>CAYXDZ010000147.1:0-7982 GCA_964463815.1 uncultured Verrucomicrobiota bacterium
GGACACGCTGGTAAACAGCCACAGGAGGCCGGTCACCAGTGTTCCTCGGAGAATGGATTTCTCGCAGTGTCGCATGGCGCACTCTACTGCGTCCGCAGCACTCTGTAAAACCGGTGGGTGTTCGGCCGCGCGATCGTGATGCTGCACGATGTCAGCTCGCTGGCTTGGATATCAGCCGCGGTACTCTCTCGCAGGTTGATGCGTAGTTGGGTCGCGATTGATGAGGAGGTCGTTCTGCTCGCGAACACGTTGAAAGTTTCACCGCTCGAATTACTGATCGGGAAGAAATAGGTGGTCGCCATGGGCATCCCGGCCCACCTTGGGATTTGGAAACGGCCGGATCATTTGCTAAGGTTCTGCCGATGCGCGAACCGACTGCCGAAGATTTTGAGAAGCTGTTTCCCGCCGAGTGCCACTTCAAGGTAATCGCCGTCGATCTGGTCGGCGTTCACAAAAACCTCAACCAATGTCTCGTGGAACTCGGTCTGGAGGACCGGGCCTTCCAGCCGGCCAACAAATCCGAGCACGGCAAGTACATCAGCTACGAGACCTCGATCGTGGTCGAGAGCCACGGCCGCATGAAGGAGATCGACGCCGCGCTGCGGGCGGTTGAGGGCGTGAAGCTGGTGCTGTGAGGGGGGGGGAGATCCGTGATCCTTGATGCGTGAATACTGCAGCGGCGACCGGATTCTCTTCACGCTTCACGTATCACGTTTTTGCTCCCGCCTCCACCGCCCTCGCTCCCGGTGACACCACCCGCTTGCCCGCGCCGGCCAACGCCTGTCCCAGCATCCGCTCCAGCACCGACTCACCGCGGCCCACCCATTTGCGAAAGGTTTGATTCTCGCTGCGCTCCGGCAGTTGCTTCAGCAGATCCAGCCGGAACTTCCGGTCGGTGAGGCCGAGGCCCAAGTTCACCGCGTCCAGCGCGTTGATCA
The DNA here is from genome assembly GCA_964463815.1 of uncultured Verrucomicrobiota bacterium. Taxonomy (GTDB): domain Bacteria; phylum Verrucomicrobiota; class Verrucomicrobiia; order Limisphaerales; family RI-55; genus RI-55. Next base: position 939 of record CAYXDZ010000147.1, read on the forward strand.
TCTGCTCGACGTGATCCTCGACCGGCACCATGAACAACGGCTTGCCCAGCCATGCGGCCTCGCTGACGGACTCAAAGCCCGCCGTGCAGACCACCGCCCGGCAGCCGGCCATCATGCGCAGGAACTTTTCCCCGTTCAGGCGGTGAAAGGTTAGGTTCGGTCGTGCGGCATCGACTTCCGGCGCGCCCGGTTTGTCGTAGAAGCAGTGCATCTTCACTTGGGGATTCGCCTGGTGCCAGGCAACGATCTCCTCGCTGTAACCATGGTTCAGCAGGTAGATCAGGAAGTAATCGCCCGCGGTCGGGTTCAGCTCGAACAACTGCCGGCGCAGTATCGGCGGGCAGACGAGCAATTGCTTTTCGGGCAGGTCCGCCGCTTCAAACAACGACAACGCCAGCCGATGCGAGCGGGCGCCCACCAGATTCACGAACCACCGCATCCCGAGCTGCTGGCCCGTGTGACCCGGCAGCTTCACGTAGTCCGGATGGTAGATCATGTACTGGTGCCCGACCGCGATGACGGGCACGGGCAGCGGCCGCGTGGATTGCGCCAGGCCGGTGAGCGGTTCGAGGAAGTTGAAGATCACGTCCGGCCGGCTTTCGCGAACGATGTCGCGCAACCCACTCAGACTCGCGCGGTGCCGGCCGAACTGTTTCACCGTCTGCCAGACGGTGGCCGGCACATCGACTGAGCGGCTGTTTCGAAAGACGAAACCCGGACTGGGCAACGTGGTAACCGGCACTGGGAAACCGTTCGCAAAGAAGTCCGGCAACGAGCGCGAACTGTTCTTGCCGGCGAGGACGGCGACCAGTTCATGCCCCCACCGGGACAGGATCTCGTGACACGCGAGGGCCTGCGTCATGTGCCCGCGCCCTTCGCCCTGGACGGTGAACAGGATCTTCATGATGGAAATGGATCAGCTCGAAGTTGCCCGCGAAGTCCTCGACCAGCGCCGTGCAGCTCTCGACCCAGTCGCCACAGTTGAAGTAGCGCAGTCCGCCGATGGGCCGCATCTCCGCGCGATGGATGTGGCCGCAGATCACGCCATCGACCTTGCGCAGGCTGGCCAGACTGGTCATCGCGTCCTCGTACTGTGTGATGAACTTCACCGACGACTTGGCCTTGTGCTTCAAGTAAGCCGCCACCGACCAGTAACCGAAACCCAGTTTGCGGCGCACGCGGTTCATCCAGTGATTCACGTCGAGGATAAGGTTGTAGAGCCGGGCACCAACCCGCTCGAGCAACCGGTTGAAGTGCGTGAGCCCGTCGAACTGGTGACCGTGAATCACGAGGTAGCGCCGGCCATCCGCGCCGCGATGATAGGCCTGCCGCACGAGCCGCACGCCGCCGAACCGCAGGCCGATATAGTGCTCCAGAAACTCGTCATGGTTGCCGGTGATGTAGGTGATCTTGGTGCCCTTGCGGTTCTTGCGCAGAATTTTCTGGATCAGCGTGTTGTAGGCTTCCTCCCAGTGCCAGGCGCGCTGCAATTCCCAGCCGTCGATCAGGTCACCGACGATGTAGAGATGGTCGGATTCGTTGAGGCGGAGGAATTCGAGGAGCGCCGCGACCTGCGCGTGTTTGGTGCCGAGGTGGATGTCCGAAATCCAAATGGCTCGGTGGCGGCGAAATTGGGCGGCGTGGTCAGTCGGGTTGTTCACAACCGGTGAACAAAGTGTGAGCAACCGTCCGTTGCGGCAATGGAGAATGGGCCGGTTTGCCGATTTTTAACCCGTTCGCCATCGGCCGTGACGGTTTTGTGACCGGTTCGTCACGCGTCACGCATCACGACCTCCAACTCCGGTTCCGTCAACCACGTCGCCTGGCACTCGGGACATTTCGACGGCTTGTGCAGCTTGTCCGGACCAAACTCGAAACCGCATTTGCGACAACAGGCCGGAGTTACCACCAGTTTCCACTCGCCGTGAACCAGTGACTTTACGAGATGCCGCAAGTCATCCTCCGCCTCGGTCGGTTTGATGCCCAGCCGTTGCGCGAGCTGTCGCAGCGTCAGCGGATTGCCGGAGAGAATCGGGATGAGCTGTTTGCGGGACATGGGAAATGGTTCGGGGTTCAAGCTGCTGGCGGTGTGGCGAACTCAATCAATGTGTTTTGCCACCAGCTTGCGGATGCTGGTCATGTTGCGCAGCGTTACGGTCGGGAATTTCAACGCCTTGATTTCCGGCAAGGTCCACACTTTCGAGTCGGATGTTCGGACCCGGCACAACCAGTAAAGCTCCCGCTCCTCGACGCGAAACTCATCCTCATTGGTCCGCACTGCCGCGAGTCCTCACGCAAATTCGGCCGGAACCCGCTGCCGACAGAAACCAACATGGATGGTGATGCCGGCCTGACCATCCTGGGGAAAAGGCTTCGACCGGGCGATTGCCGCAACTTCCTCCGCCGTGCGAATGAAGGTGTCCACCGCATAACCCAGCGACGACTCCAGATGTCTGGCAATCCGTGACTCCAGCCGGGTGGGGTCCGTCGCTTTGGTGGAGAAAAGCACGTTGCCGCTGGCGATGAAGGTCTCCACTTTACTGAAACCAAGCTCTTCGATCAGCGCTTTAAGCCGGCTCATTTGCAAACGGCGTTTGCCCAGGTTTATTCCCCGCAGGAAGGCGACGTATGGTTGCATGACTGAACGAGAGCTGCCGGGCCGTCGATCAGCCCAGAAACCGGTCCGCCACGCGCGCGGGCAGCGACTTCAAATCGAGCAGCGTGAGAAAGTCGATGGTCTTGAACTCCCGGTCGATGGCCGGTGCGCCGCAGATCTTCGCGCCGACCATCAGATAAGCGGAAAGCAGTTTGGGGGCTTTGGGCGCCGGACTGGCCACGCGATCGAGCGGGCAGGCGCAGGATGGCAACGGCCCCGTGCGCAGGGGCTCCGGGGCGAGGTGCTTCTGAAAACTTTGATACAACGCCGCGCCTTCCGCCGGTTCCTGCGAGGTCAGTGAGCTGCACCCAATCAGGTAACGGGCATCGTGGGTGCGGGCATAGCGGGCGATGCCTTTCCACAGGAGGTTCAAGACCGCGAAGTTCCGGTGATCCTTGTGCACGCACGCACGCCCCAGCTCGATCACTTCATCGCGCACGGTTTCGTAGGGTGCGAATTCAAACTCCTGCGCGCTGTAATAGCCCAGTTGCTCAGCCGCGGCGCGGCCGGTTTGCATCCGGTAGGTTCCGACGACCCGCCCGGTTTTCTGATCCTCGACGAGCAGGTGATCACAGACCGCGTCGAACTGATCCGAGTCGAGGCCGGTTGCGTAGGAGCCTTGCAAACCTTCGTGCAGCTCCAGGTTGAACACTTCGAAACGCAGTGCCTGCGCAAGGTGCAGATCGGCCGGCGTCTCGGCCATGCGCATCTGGTAGGCTCCCATGTCCGCCGGGGACACGGGCGGCACGCCCGCCGCGAGGGACTCGGGCAGGCTGGCAGGCTGGACTGGCGCGGTGGCTGGCATGGGCTTCGTAACCCGGTGCGGTCGGCCGCCAGTAAACCTCATCCCGGGGACTGGCGATTTCCGAAAGGAAACAACTTAGCGAAATCGCGTTCCTCAGGGAAGCACTATCCTGTAACCACCCGACGACACGACGGCCCGGAAGGCGGTGCGTTGTTCCGCATGTCCAGGATTCTTGGCCAGCCCATCAAGCGCTGGCTTTTCCCTGGGCGGGTTGGCAGAGTGCGGCTCAACCAAACCCGCCATGATCCCTTACGCTTCACCGCTTGGGCGTTACGCCTCCCGATTCGTCCTCGTCCTCCTGCTCCTACTCGTCGTTGATTCACGAGCCGCCGCACCTCCCATGGTGCCCGGCCTCGAAGCCGGCCTCGCCGTCCGGGACATCACGCCGGACCAGCCGATCTTCCTCGCCGGTTACGCCGCCCGCCGCAAGCCGAGCGAGAGCGTTGATTCGCCGCTCGTGGTGCAGGCATTGGCGTTGCGCTCGACCGGTGGTGAACCGTTCGTTTTCGTCGCGCTCGACAACTGCGAGGTCAGCCGCGCGTTCATGGAGCCGGTCAACGCCCGGCTCGAACGCGATCACGGCCTGCCGCGTGGCTCGGTCATGGTGGTGAGCAGTCACACGCACAGTGCGCCGGTCCTGGAGAGCACGCTCGAAGTCATGGCCATCATGCCGGAGAAGGACCGCGAAATCGTGCGTCAATACAGCGCCCGCCTGCGCGACACACTCGTGGAAGTGACCGTGGCCGCGATCAAAGATTTGCAACCGGCGCAACTCGAACACGGCGTGGGTCGCACGACCTTCGCGATGAACCGCCGCACGTATCGCCCCGAAGGCATGAGCTTCGGCGAGAACCCCGAGGGACCGGTCGATTGGGATGTGCCCGTGCTGCGGATCACCGGCACGAACGGCGTGCTGCGCGGCATCGTGTTCGGCTACGCCTGCCACGGCACCAGCATCCAGGGCGAGGGTTTTTACGCGGTAAACGGCGATTACATGGCCTACGCCCGCCAGCATCTGGAGACACATTATCCGGGCGCGACCGCTCTCTACCTCACCGGCATGGGTGCCGATATCAATCCCTCGCCGCGCGGCAGCCTGCTCGACGCCAAACGCCACGGCGTGGAACTGGCCGGCGCGGTGATCAGCGTGTTGAACCGTCCGCTGCGACCCGTCGCCGGTGAAGTGCGCCACGCCTACCGCGAAGTGGACCTCGCCTTCGAGCCGCAACCGGATCGCGCCGCGTTGGAAGCGGATGCGAAGAACAACGACCAGTTCATCCGCCGCCGCGCGGAGATGTTCCTGAAGAAACTCGAGGCCGGGCAACCCCTGCCCACGGGTGTGTCGCTGCCGATGTCGGTGGTGCGCATCGGCGACGACCTGAGCTTTCTGTCGATGGCGGGCGAGGTGGTGGTGGATTACTCGCGGGCGTTCAAGCGACTCCACGCCGCCGCGCATCCGTGGACCATCGGTTACGCCTACGAAGTGCCGTGCTACATCCCAAACATCCGCATCTTGAAGGAAGGCGGCTACGAAGCGCAGTCTTCGCTGATCTACTACGGCTACTACGGCCCGTTCAAAACCGACATCGAACCGAGGATTTTTGAGGCGATGGGGGAATTGGTGGCGGGAACGAAAAAGTAACCGGGCATGAGCAATCAAATTTACCTGCTCGCATGCAGTGGTCCCGGTGCGCAGGCCTATATCGAGCACAGCATTTTGATCGGCTATATTTGCGGTGCCTTGGCTGGTTGCGTCACTGCCTGGCTTTGTTGGTCCGCGATGAAGCGTGTCAGGTCGCGGGCTGTCCTGGCCGTTGCTTTGATTCTGTTGGCGATTCATCCCGCGTGGACCATCAGCGCCCGATCAGGAGATTGTGGCCAGCTTAAGCGCGAACTGTCCTACGGTTTCACCGGAGCTTATGTTGTCCTGCTGGGCCTGCCCTGGCTTTCAAGTTTCCGCCGCAGCACCCGAAGCCGGTGATTCTCGCGGTCGCCGAAGTAGAGCCACCATCGGCATCCACGAATCCGCCTCCACGGCATCGCTGCTCAACCTGCGGCTGGTTCACGTGCTTTGAGATAGTCTGCTGGCGACAGAACCGGAATTTCGCTGCCGGAGTAATCGGCACGATTGCGGGTGACAATCGCGGTGACCCCGCCTTCCTCCTTCCGCCTTGGCGGCGAAGTGCGGAATCGCGTCTTCGAAATCTTTGAAACCCGAGGACAAGGCGGACTGGATTTCCGAATCGCCCACGGCCGAAACGTGGACCAGCAGCTTCAACTGGCCGAGCAACGTCAGCGTGTTGGCGTGCCCGTGCAGCTTCCGCAACAGGTAATAGAGGTTGCTGAACGAAAGCGATGAAACGCAAACGGTGAGTTCTCCCGTCTCCGCCAGCGCAAAGAGCCGGTGTGCATACTCGGCGAAGGGCTGCCGGTCGGCCAGGTGATCCAGCACGACATCGGTGTCCAGGAAAACCTTATCCCGGGAGGCCATGCTTTCTCTGAAGTTCTTCCGTCAGCGCGGCCCGCTCGTCGAAATCCGACGGCAGCTTGACTGCGCCGCGCAAAGCATCGGTGACCGGTGTCCGTCCGGCCCGGCTTTCCTGCCAGTTGCGTGCCATCACGCGAAGTTGTTGCGCGACGACCTCGGGTAGCGTGGTGTGGCGTGCCCTGGCCTCCTGTTCCGCCGATTGGAGAACGTCGGAATCCAGATGGATGGTCAATGTCGCACTCATGTCCGGTAAGCTAGTGCCTGTGAATCACGACGACAAGCCTGCGAAATCTAAAAGCCGGGGGAATTCATTTTTGTATTACCCGCAGCCCGTGGTTCTCACTATCGCCGATGCCAGAATGAGTTTCCCGGGCAAGCAACGCATCGAGTCGTGATCGCACCGCTACCGCGTCAGGCGATAAAAGCGCTGACCCAGCGAAGTGTCATCAATGACGTAATGATCGGTCGCTGTGGCGGCCGGAGCGGGCAGACCGTTGGCCATCCAGGTGGGCGGGTGAAGGTTTGGGGTGTATTGCAGCGTGTAGCCTTGCGCCGAGCTGGGCCATTCGATCCGGCGCTCCGTGGCTGAGATAAGGTGGATGTTCAGCGCGGGTGGCGCGAACAAACCCGTGCGGTGCAGCACCACGTCCTGGCCGGTGCCGCCCGCGTAAGTGAGTTGAAACTCGTGCGGCGCGGCCGGATCACCGGCGAGCAACCACGCGCCTTCGGAAAGACCGTTGAACGAGGAACCGGTGGTGGCACTCGCGGTCACGAGCGCAAACTCATTCGACTCGCCCAGTCCGTGGTACGTGACCCGCAACGCGGCCTGGTTGAGGTTGACCGTGCCGGCTTGCACGCTGCCGGCGTCCGGTCCGTCGAGGACTGCGTCCAGGAGCGTGTCGGCGTCGAGAGTGAAGCCTTCGAGGAAGCGCAACGTGCCGGGTCCGGGCCAGACAACGGCGTTGGTCGCCGTCAATGCCTTTGCCACACCGTTGCCGGTGAGCGTTGCGCCATCGGTCAGGGCGACGACCGCGTTGCTCGCGCTGCCGGATAGCTTCAGGTGGCTGGCGACAGTTTCCACCCGGCCGGTGAAGG
>CAYXDZ010000148.1:0-3683 GCA_964463815.1 uncultured Verrucomicrobiota bacterium
CCGAACTCGAACGGGAACTCGCCGTCGCGAAGTCCGAGAACCGCGAACTTATCGAGTCCAACCTCCTCCTCGCGCAACGCGAACTCGCCGAAGCCCGGGCCAAGGCGGCGGCCGGGCGGGCGGGGTGAGCGGGTGCGGGAGGTTCTTGGAGTGCCCTTTGCCGGGACTTCCTCCCAAGCTCTGTTTCACCGGCGGTCATTATTTGAACAGCCGATGGAAATTGGTGCCGGACACGGGGAAACTGGCATCTGCTATTCGTCTCCGACCTGCAGCATCCCACGGGTTCGCTTCACTGGCCCATCCCCAAGTCAACGTTCTGCTGGAGTTCGAACCCGGCGGTGGCAATCGCCTGGAAGAAGCGTTGTGGTTCTTCCGAATCCACGGGCAGGCTCACCAGAATCGTGCCCTCCTGCCCGGTCTGAAAACTGGAAAGCGGCGTCCAGCCGTTCAAGTCGATCGAGGTCCAGATTGTGTAGTCCTGACCCGGGGTGCCCGTGAGGGTAAAGCGGATCGTTGCGTCCGGATGCAGGGCGGGTGAGCTGAGGATGGCCGGTTCAGGTCCGGTCGAGGCGGGTTCGAAGTCACTCAGCACGACGACGGCGGGATCGTAGGCACTGCCCGCGCCGTAGTTCACGACGAAGGAGCCGAGGCCGTCGGCGGTGTTGAGGCGCGCGCCGGCGGCGACGTTGCTGAATGTGCCGGCGATCGTCTGCGTGGCCGTGATAACGGCGAATGTGTCCGCGGACTGAACCAGGTTTTCAAAACCATCGAGGACCGACAGTTCCAGCGTCCCGCCAAGAGTCAGCGCACCGTTGACTTCGAGCCAGTCATGGCTCACGCCCTGCTCGTTGCCGGCAATCTCAATCTCCGTGGTCAGGCCGGATCCGAACGTCACGCTGCCGGCGGCGACCGTGAGTTTTCCCGGAGACCGGCCCGGTCCGAGAGTGACGTTGCCGTTGAAATCTCCCAGCATCAACGAAAGGTCCAACCCGGCGTTGAAGAGATCAACGTTTGCCGTCAGCAGGGGCTGCCCGGGAAGGCCCACCGGCGCAATAATGCCGGCACCCGTTAGGCCGCCGAGAGGAACGTGCTGCTGGTCCGCAGCATCCGAAAAAGCGATCTCGCCGCCGTCCAGAGCAAGGGAACTCCCGGCGATCGGCAATTCCTGTCCCAGTTTGACTCCGAGATTCACATATCCGCCGGTGACGTCGAAAACTGCACTGCCGTCGCTGGTGTAATCATTTATGGTGGCTTGAGAGCCGGGATTGACTTCAAGTGTACCGCGGTTTTGGAATTTGGAGACCTTGGCTTTGGCCGGCTTCACACCGTCGCGATCTCCGATTCGGACCTCGGCAGGGAAATACGCTCGTATCTCGTTGACGGAAAAATGGGTGTTTATGTCATCGCTGCCGTGGGCCAGGAGGAGCGCGATGCCAAGCAGAATCGCAGGGTTTCCCACCTCCACCCCACTCTGCTCGCCCTCGCCCTGCGCCCTGACCCCGCCTTCCGCCGGAGACGGCGCGTTCTGAATCGTGGTCGGGAACGCCTCGCTCCCGCCGAAGACCGTTAATGTTGCTCCCGGAGCCACCCTCAAAATGGACTCAGCAAGGGTGATGTCGTTTCCATCGCTGATCGTGCCGGTCTGGCCAACGGTTAGGTCCGAGTTGCTGAACGTCAACGAGGTGTTGATGAATACTGTGTCGGCGTTGAGATTCAGATCATCCGCCGTTTCGAGGCCCGCGGATTGTGTGAGGCTCAGCGTGCCCACGTTCAGGTTGGACACCGATTCGGTCTGCAACGTGGACAGGAAACTGAAATCCACCTCGTTAATTTGAAACTCGGTGTCCGGCGTCGCGCCAATGAGTTTGACCGTGGCCTGGCTCAAGCCGCGCACCCTGTCGCCGAGCCGTGTGTTCGGGGTGACGCGGACGTTGGCGGTTCCGCGGGTGACGAAAAACGTGCCGGTGGGGAGGTCCATGTCGCCGTTGAAGTGGGCGGTGACGGAGTTTTCCAGTGAATCGCCATTGATCTCGATCTTGTTGCCCGTGCCCGCGCCACGAACGATTGAGCCCGGCTCGAAAGTGTGGATAACCGGTCCGCTGGCGGAGGAGGAATACAGTTGTAGCACGGCCGTGTCCGGAAAGGTGGCGGTGGTGCCGATATTGATTTCGCCGCTGTGCGAACCGCCGTTGAACATCCGGAACCGTCCTCGCACGTTGAGCACTCCGTCCGCCGTCTGTTGCCAGATGGACTCGACGACATTGAGACTCGACGACGCGGTGAGAACCCGGCCCGTGTTGACGAGCAAACCGTCGTAACCGAAAAGGTTCCGCTGGGAACTGAGCGTCATCTGGGCGTGGTTGTGAATCGTGGCACCGTTGAGCAACGTGAGGTCGCGCGTGAGGCTGGAATTGCCGTTGAAGACCAGCACCCGCCCGTCGAGCGTGTTGCCGGCGTCGCGAAGCGTGGCCAGGCCGCCGACGGTCGTCGTTCCTTCACCACCGTGCGTGCCCCCGGTCCATGTGAACGGGCCTGTGATGAACAGCCCGAAGCTTTGCGCCTCGTTGACCTTCAGGTCGGAAGAAGTGAGTGACAGGCTGTCAATCGTGGCGTCCAGGTCGAGCATCACCGGACCGGTTGACGGACCAATGATGACGTCGTAGGTGATGCCGTTGTTGTTTGGAATGTCGGGATTGGTTGACCAATTGGCGGGATCGGACCAATGGCCCTCGCTACCCGTCCACGTCGCGGTCTGGGTGGCGGCAAAGGCGGGCGCGGCAGAAAGCGCGCAAACCACCATGCCCAGGAGGAAGCCGGCAAGCCTGTTCATGATCTTCCGAAAATGAACCCCTGCCCATTCCTTACAAGCCTAAAAACTCCTAAAAATCCCCCAGGAAAACCCCGCTTGTCCGGCCAGTGGATTTGAACTCGCGCAAGCCTTGCCGGGAGTGTTTTATCGCTGCATCCACCGATGAACACTTCCCAAACTTTCCTTTGGCGGCACAGCAGGGCATCGGCCCGGGTTGCCGGCCTGTTCCTGGCGCTCGCTTTGCCCGGCATGGCGGCCGACCGCATCCAACCATACGCCGAAAACCCGCGTTACTGGCAGTACGAAGGACAGCCCGTCCTCCTGCTCGGGGGCAGCAAGGACGACAACTTGTTCCAGCTACCCGACCTGCGCGAACACCTCGACGCGCTGGCCGCCGCGGGGGCGAACTACGTCCGCAACACCATGAGCGACCGCCCCGACGGCGGCTTCGAGGTGTATCCGTTCAAACGCCTGCCCGACGGCAATTACGATCTCAACCAGTGGAATGAGGAATACTGGCGGCGCTTCGCCGGATTCCTCCAACTCACCCGGGAGCGCGGCATCATCGTGCAGATCGAGGTGTGGGACCGCTTCGATTACTCACGCAACAATTGGGAACCGCATCCCTACAACCCGAAGAACAACGTCAACTACACGCATGAGGAGTCCGGGCTCGCGGCGGGCTATCCGGATCATCCCGGCCAGAACAAGCAGCCGTTCTTCTTCACCACGCCGCAACAGCGGAACAACTCGGTCGTGCTGCCTTACCAGCAGCGGTTCGTCGCCGAGGTGCTGCGCCACACCCTACCGCACCCGCACGTCCTTTACTGCCTGGACAATGAGACCAACGGCGAGGAGGCGTGGTCCACGTATT
>CAYXDZ010000148.1:3783-7971 GCA_964463815.1 uncultured Verrucomicrobiota bacterium
GTCCTTTACTGCCTGGACAATGAGACCAACGGCGAGGAGGCGTGGTCCACGTATTGGGCGGAGTTTATCCAGGAACGCGCCCGCGCGGCCGGCTTGGCGGTGTTTCTCACCGAGATGTGGGATGACTGGAATTTGCAGGGCGAACACCACCGTCGCACGTTGGATCATCCGGAGCGTTACGCGTTTGTCGATGTCTCGCAAAACAACCACCAGAAAGGCCAGCGGCATTGGGATAACTTTCAGTGGGCGTGGAATCATCTGGCGGTGCGGCCGCGTCCCCTCAACACTGTGAAAACCTACGGTGCGGACACCGGGCGGTACGGCACGAGCCGTGACGGAATCGAGCGCTGGTGGCGGCACCTGATCGGCGGCGCGGCGGCGGTGCGGTTTCATCGGCCCGATTCCGGGCTTGGCTTTTCCGCCCAGGCCGAAGCGGCCATTCGTGCCGGGCGCAAACTGGAGTCGCTGGTGAAACTCTGGGAACTCCAACCCGCTCAACAGTTGCTGCGCGAACGCATGGAGAACGAAGCCTACCTGGCCGCCAGTCCCGGGGTTGCGTACGCGTTCTACTTTCCGGACGGCGGCGCGGTCGAACTCGATCTCCGTGAGTTCACCGGCCGGTTCGACGTGCGCTGGATCAACATCGAATCCGGTGACTGGGGCCCGCATGGCGACCTGGCCGGCGGCGACTGGCGGTCGCTGAGTCCGCCGGGCAACGGTCACTGGGCGGCTGCGGTGGTTCGTGCCACGAAAGGAGGCGGCCGGTGAAGGGGCGTCGGATGGCCGGGTTGTGCGCCCTCGCGGGCTTGTTGCTGGGGAGCAGTGGCCTGACCCAGGACGCCGCGCCGGCCGAACGCAACGATGTCAACACGCGCGTCCGGCCCGGGGGAATGGCGGCCGATTCGCCGGTGACCTTTCCCGAGCGCGGCGCGTTGCCCGCGCAGTTTCCCCCCGACGTGCGGACGGAGCACTTCGATCCCGGCGAGCCGGATTACTTCTTATTCGCATCACCGGAGCGTTCCCTGGCGCAGGTGTACCAAATCCAGGCGAAGATGCCCGCGGGCCAATTCACCCCGCCCACCAACGACTGGCGGCATCTGCCGCGCACCCGGCGGAAACTCACCGAAGGCGGTTCGCTCCACGTCCTGGCCATCGGCGACAGCATTGTGAACGACACGATGCGTTCGGGCTGGATCGCATTGCTGCGCGAGGCGTATCCACAGGTGGAGATCACCGCCACGGTCTATGTGCGGGGCGGCGGTGGCGCGCAACACTTCCGGGAGGGGACCCGCCTCGAACGAAACGTTTTTCCCCGCCGACCGGACCTCGTGCTGCTCGGCGGCATCAGTCAGCGCTCCCCTGAAGACCTCGCGGCGGTGATCGATCAACTTCGCACCGGCCTGCCGGAGGTGGAAATCCTACTCGTTACCGGCGCGTTTGGCACGGCCGACCCGCGCGATGCCGCCGCGCTCGCCGCCGCGGCGCATTCGGGCACCGGGGAATACGGCCGCCGCCTGCAGGCGCTCGCGGCGGAAAAGAGTTGCGCCTTCCTCGATTTCACCACGCCCTGGGCGGAGTATTTGAACCGCTCCGGCCGCCATCCGCATCGTTTCTATCGCGACGCCGTTCACGCCAACGAATTCGGCGAGCAAGTGCTGGCGAAAATTTTGATGCAGTTCTGGCGGCCAGAAGTTGCGCCGTCCCCCTGAACCGTCCGTCCTTCAGTTCCATTCCGCCCGCAGCACAACCCGCACGTCGCATGAACCCATTCCGATGCCACCTGCTCGCCGCCGCCGTTCTCGGTTCCTGGTTTTCCGCCGCCGCCGACCCCACCCGCCCCCTCGCCGGTCCGGACCTCGTCTTCGAGGAACGCGACGGTCTGGTCGCCGTCGAGGCGGAGCACTTTTTCAAACAAACGTTCACGGAAAAGCGTGCCTGGTATCTCACCTCGCCGCGGCATACACCGAACGTCCTGCCCGACGGTGATCCGCCGCATCTCGAAGGCGCAAGCGGCGGCGCGTATCTCGAGATTCTGCCGGACTCGCGGCGCACGCACGATGATCCGCTGATTCACGGCGAAAACTTCTCGAACCAGCCGGGCCGGCTCGGCGTGCTGCATTACCAGGTCCACTTCAACCATCCCGGCCGATACTACGTCTGGGTGCGCGCGTATTCGACCGGTACCGAGGACAACGGCCTCCATGTCGGCCTGAATGGCCACTGGCCCGCCAGCGGTCAGCGCCTGCAATGGTGCGATGGCAAGAATTCGTGGCGCTGGGAGAGCAAGCAGCGCACGGAACGCGACCACTGCGGCGAGCCGCATCTGATCTTCCTGGACATCCCGGCGGCGGGTGCGCACGAGATTCAATTCTCGATGCGCGAGGACGGCTTCGCGTTCGACCGCTTCCTCCTCACGACAAACCGGGACTTCGCGCCCCCGGAAGGTTCCGGCCCGCCCGCGCGGGTGCGGGCGGGCGCCCCTCCCGTCGCCGGGTCCACCGCAAAACCACGACCGAACATCATCCTCGTCATGACCGACGACCAGGGCTACGGCGACGTGGGTGCGCACGGCAACAGTCTGCTCCGCACGCCGCACCTCGACCGCCTGCACGCCGAGAGCACGCGGCTGACTCATTTCCATGTTGATCCGTCCTGCTCACCCACGCGCGCGGCGCTGCTCACCGGCCGCTACTCGACCCGCACCGGCGTCTGGCACACGGTCATGGGTCGCTCGCTGCTCGCGCCGGAGGAAACCACGCTGGCAGATGTGCTCGCGGCGAATGGCTACCGCACCGGCATCATCGGCAAGTGGCATCTCGGCGACAATTTCCCGCTGCGCCCACAGGACCGCGGGTTTCAGGAGGTGCTCATTCACGGCGGCGGCGGCATCGGCCAGACGCCCGATTACTGGGGCAACGACTACTTGGACGACCACTTCCTCAATGAGGACGGCAACTGGCGCGCCTTCGAGGGGTATTGCACCGACGTGTTTTTCGGCGAAGCCCAACGCTTCCTCGAACGGGAGCGCGGTCGGCCGTTCTTCCTGTATCTGGCAACCAACGTGCCGCACGGCCCGTTTCGCGTGCCCGCCCGTTACCGCCAATACTACCTGGACCGCGGCGTGCCCGAGCCGATGGCCTCGTTCTACGGCATGATCGAAAATTTCGACGACAACCTCGGCCGGCTGCGGGCGCGGCTGGGGGAACTCGGTCTTGCCGACAACACCATCTTCCTCTTCCTGACGGACAACGGCACGGCCGCCGGCGCGTCCCGCGCGCCACCGGCGGATCAAACGCCGCCAGCGTGGAACGGCTTCAACGCCGGGATGAGGGCGCAGAAAGGTTCGGCCTACGAAGGCGGGCATCGCGTACCGTGTTTCCTCCACTGGCCGGCGGGCGGCCTTGCCGAAGGCCGCGACGTGAACCGGTTGACCGCGCATTTCGATCTGCTGCCCACGCTGGTGGAACTCGCCGGTCTGGAGTTCACCCCGAAGCTTCCGCTGGACGGCCGCAGTCTCGCGCCGCTGCTGCGCGATCCCGGCGCGGACTGGGTGGAGCGCACGCTGTTCGTGCATGTCCAGCGCGAGGAGATCCCGCCGAAATGGCGGAACAGCGCGGTGCTGTTCCAACGCTGGCGGCTGGTGAACGGCACCGAGCTGTACGACCTCCGCGATGATCCCAGCCAGCGACGTGATGTGGCGGCCACGCATCCGGCCGTGGTGGCGCGGCTGCGCACGGACTACGAGGCGTGGTGGCGTGGCCTCGAACCGGCTTTCGACCGGATCGTGCCCCTGGTGGTCGGTGCAGGGGAGGAGAATCCAACCGTGCTGACCTGCATGGACTGGCATGCGTCGAGAGTGCGGGAGATTCCCTGGGACCAGCCGCACATCGAGGCGTTGCCGGCGGTCAACGGCTGGTGGTGGATCGACATCGCGCGGGCGGGCCGCTACGAAATCACCTTGCGGCACCGGCCGGCCCAGGCGGCGATTCCGCTCCAAGCCACGACTGCGCGCGTGCGGGTCGGTGAACGCGAGGCGCAGGTCCGCGTCAGCGATGGGGTCAGCGCGATCACCTTGTCCCTGGAACTGCCCGCCGGCCCGGCGCGGCTGGAAACCTTTCTGAGCGATGAGGCAGCGGGCGAAACCCGCGGGGCTTTTTTTGTCGAGTTCTTGCGCCCGGCGGGCTAGCC
>CAYXDZ010000149.1:0-7969 GCA_964463815.1 uncultured Verrucomicrobiota bacterium
ATGCGGAGGAAACTAAACGCGTCATTGAGACGTTCCTGGCTAGCGGCACTGAAATCGAATCCGCCACCCGCTGCGGGAAGGTCGCACAATGAATCGCTTTGATTTACAGCGGCTCGGGCAGATCATGGCGCCGGAGCCAGGCAACCCCATGGAGGTCGAGGGCGTCCTGAATCCGGCGGCGGTGCGCGGCCCGGATGGCCAGCTTTATCTTTTTTCAAGGCTCGTGGCGAAAGACAATTATTCCCGCATTGGTATCGCCCGCGTGAACTTCAACGCCGCGGGCGATCCCTGTGGCGTCGAGCGGCTCGGCATTGCGCTGGAGCCGGAAACGGAATACGAGCGGTGGCCTGACGGTCGCGGCGGCTGCGAGGATCCCCGCATTACGTTTGTGGAGCGGCTTGGGCGCTATGTGATGACCTACACCGGCCATGCGCCTGAGGGGCCGCGCATCGCGCTGGCGGTCTCCGAGGATTTGTTCCACTGGAAGCGGCTCGGACTTGCGACGTTTGAGCCGTATCGCGGCATTGACTTCGTCAACGTGGACAACAAGGACGCCAGCGTCTTCCCCGTGGCCATACCCAATCACTGCGGGAAAATGCAGATGGCCATCCTGCATCGCCCGCTGTTCCGGGGCACCCGTCCCGAGGAAACGGCGCGGGAGGCGGCCTCCCATGTGGTGGACCTCGATCATGAGAGCATCTGGATTTCCTATTGCCCGATGGCCTTGGAAGGTTTCGAACCGCAGCATCTCGGCCTGTTTAACTCACATCACCGGCTGGCGACGCCGGTGTCGCTGTGGGAGAAGCTCAAGATCGGCGGCGGCACTCCGCCCGTCCTCACCCGGCACGGCTGGCTGATCGTCTATCACGGCGTGCGGGAATTGCCGGATGCGGGGCCGGATGAACATCCGCTGTGTTACTCAGCCGGCGTGATGGTGCTCTCGCAGGAGCATCCGCGCACGATCCGGTATCGTTCGGTCGAACCGGTGTTGACCCCGCGGCTGAAGGAGGAACGCCACGGCACGGTTCCCAACGTCGTCTTTCCCACCGGGGTCGACCGGCGCGACGATCTCGGTCTGCCGGATCGCCTTGATGTTTATTACGGCATGGCCGACAGCCGGATCGGTGTCGCTCGGCTGGACGTTCCGGAACATCTTCCCCCAGGCGCACCGGCCGATGGCGATGGGCCGAAGGCCGGGGATGGAAAACAACACTCATGGAAACCGTGCCAGGATTGGGAAGACAATTGAAACCGGTTCAATGAATCTTGATGTGTGCAGGCATAACGTTCGACGGCCAGACCGGCCGCCTTCCGTCCCCCCGGGTGGGGTTTCTACCCATGTCAGGGCCGCCGCGGCGGCACCACAATCGCAATGTGTTGCCCGGCAAAAGTGCGCGCCCCCCCAAACTCTTCGATGGCGATCACCTGGCGGATGTGAAATGTTGGTTGAACGTGGCCAACCGCCCGGCCTTGACCTTAGGCTCGTCGTCTTTTGTGGGTGCCCGGTTGCGGCGTCACGGACTGCAAAACTCAACAGGCTCCAGCTTTATGAACGACAAAGTGTACAAACTCATCGAACTCACCGGCACCTCCACGCAGAGCGTCGAGGATGCCGTCAACACCGCCCTCAAGCGCGCCGGCACGACCATCCAGAACCTGAGCTGGTTCGAGGTGCTGGAAACCCGGGGCAGCATTGAAAAGGACCGGGTGAAGCATTGGCAGGTCACCCTCAAGGTGGGCTTCCTCGTTGAATGACCGAAGCAGAAGGCGGCCGCTCCCGCGAAACTTAGCCCATGAACTGGACTCCCTTGAACCTCACCGTCCGCGTGGGCTGCCAGCTTGCCTACGAAACCACGGTGCCCACGCCCGCGCTCTTCGTCCTCAAGCCGCGCCTGGAAGGCGGCGTGCTCGTGATGCAGCAGCGGCTCTCCTTCGGCATTGGCCTGCCGTCCTACGAATTTCAGGACAGCCATGGCAACATCACCTATCGCTCGACGCTCATGCCGGGCCGCAATGAAATCCGGCATGATGCGCTCGTCGCCGTTTCCTCCCGGCCCGACCGCCGGGAGGTGACGGGCGAGCTGGTGCCGGTCGGTCAACTCCCGGCCGAGGTCTTGCGCTACACCCTGCCCAGCCGCTATTGCGATTCGGACAAGCTGCTGAACTTTGCCTGGAACCAGTTCGGCCGGGTGGCCCACGGCCCGCCGCGCGTGCAGGCCATTTGCGACTGGGTGCACGCCAATATCGAATACCGCTTCGCCTCCGGTCGCCCGGACCTCTCGGCCTCCGAGGTGATCGCGCGGCGCTACGGGGTTTGCCGCGATTTTGCCCATGTGGCGATCGCCTTGTGCCGCGCCTTCAACCTGCCGGCCCGTTACGTCACCGGTCACCTGCCGGACATCGGCTGTGTGGACCCGGGCACGCCGATGGATTTCCACGCGTACTGCGAAGTGTATCTCGGGCAGGAATGGCTGACGTTCGATCCGCGCTACAACGTTCCGCGCATCGGCCGGGTGAAAGTCGCCCACGGGGCGGACGCCGTGAATGGGGCCTTTGCGACGATCTATGGCGAGGCCGCGTTGAGCCACTTTGAAGTCTGGGCCTATCAGGTGAATCCGCGGCAGGTGTCGCTGGGCGATCCCGTGGATTTGTCCCAACGCCTTGATGGCACGGTGACCGTTCGCCTCGACTAGCACGATTTCAGCAGGATCGCAGCCGCGCTCGCGCGCGGTTGAACCGAACCTGTGTCAAATAGTTCATAGGTTCATCAGGGCGAGTTTCAGATTGTGACGGCTCGCGGTCTTCCCTTAGATTTGGCGCTTCTATGAAGAAAGCCGTCCTCAGTCTTTTCTCCTTTCTGTTTCCTCCGGCCACGACGGCGGGGTGGGTGCCGGGCAATTTGAGTTCATTCAAATCAGGCTTCTATGGGGTTCTAATAATCGCAAATGCGATGGGCACTTCGGCTTTCGCCCAACCCTGCGCCTACCTTCCCCCCGGCGGTCCCATGGCGTTCGGACTGCTCGAAGTCAGCCAGCTTCAAGTCGAGTCGCGCGCTGCGGATTCACCCCTCTGGCTGGACGACGGGCGGCCGGTCATTGGCGCGGGGTTTAGCAGTCAGGGCGGATACCGGCGCGGCGCGATCTGGGTTTACAAACCTTATGCGGACAAACTGCACCAGGAGGTTCAATCGTATATCCTCCCTCCCATCCCTGAAATCAGGACGTTGTCGGGCAATTTCGGAGGCCAGCTCGCCACCACCGGGCCGTGGCTGGCTGCGACTGCGCGCCTGACGAACGACTCCTATACCGTCTGCATTTTCGAAGCGACCAATGCCACCGAATGGGCCTTTCGCACCAATCTCCTCGGCAATGCCGCGGCGAGCGGAGATGCGTTCGGCGCGGGGCACCGCGCCATCGCCATGAAAGACGGCTGGCTCGCGGTCATTCGTTACGAAACCTCAGGCCGGGTTCATCTCTATCGCGTGAGTGATGAAGGGGTTTGGGAAGAGCGCCAGCAACTGGTGATTCCCGGTTTTCAAACCACCGCGATTCCCAGCAGCGCGCAAGTGGCGATTCATGATCGCACCCTGGTCGTGGGACTTGCCCAGAATGGGAACAATGCGTTCACCGGTCAGGCCCATGTCTGGCGGCGGGATGATTCCGACGTGTGGCATTACGAGACCAATCTGGCCCCCGCGTCGTTGGCCGCGGGGGACCGTTTCGGGGCGAGCATTGCTCTGGGACAGGACCGGATCTTCGCGAGCGCCACCTCCTCGGACCTGATCGCGACCGATGCCGGCGCCATTTTTCTCTTTGAACGCCAGGGGGGACTGTGGGCGGAAGTGACGCAAATCGTGCCGTCGAACTTAACCTCGACCAACGGGATCGGCAGCCACCTCGCCTATTCTTCGTTGAGTTCCGTGATTGGCGATGAGTTTCTGGTCGATGGCACGGGCAACCGCTACCGCATGTTTCAACCCACCGGAACGGGCACGGGTTGGAAGCAGGTTTCCCAGGGACACCCGGGACGAAGTTTTCAAGATTGGGAATCACCGGCGGGCGTAATCAAGGATTACAATTACGGCTTTACGACCGCACCGATTCGCTCCATCGCGGTGCGCGGGCATCAGGTGCTGGCCGGTTTTGACTTCATCACGACGTTGCATGAACACGGCTGGCACGCGATCAACTCCTATTATTTCACCGGTGATCCACCGTGCTCCACGCGCCCGGTTCATTACCTGCCCATTGGGGCGCCGAGGGAAGGTCATGATCATGTCGGCGATATGGATGCCGATGGCATTTCTGATTTCGCCGAGGTGTATTTTGGCACCATGACCGATACCTCGAATGCCCTGTCCGCTGGTTTGGCGGCCACCGTGACGAACGATCAATCAGTGAAAGTGCAATGGGCCCGGTCGAGCGACCCCGACTTGTTGGTCCAGGCGGAACCCCAATGGAGCACGGACCTCACGGACTGGACCGGCGATGGCTTAACCCTCGTAAAAACCGGCGATGAACCGGAGACCGGCCGCGAGCTCATGGAAGTCACGTTGCCCGACACCGGCACGACGGCCTACCTTCGCCTGTTGTTGACCATTCCTCCCCCTCCAGAGTGACTTTGTTTCTCCTGGCAGATTAGTCTTGGGCGAAGCGAGTGCTGAGTTTCGGCTCAAGCTGCGCGATCTGCTCCCCTCGCCGTCGGTAACAAATCCCAAGACAGTGGAATAAATCAGCGGGGCCTTGATCTGCTCCAGCACGATTCGCGAAGCCCGCCCACCCATGTGCCGACGGTGTGGCTTTGCTGTTGGCCGGGTCTACGGCCCTTGCGACCACCCGTGGCTTGGGTGGGGTGAACACCCCATACCCTTCCGGCCGCGTTGCCGGCTACGCTCGCTCAATGAGTGCGCCCAAGGTCGTCATTCGGTGGCAGCGATCCCGAGCCGGTGTTTGGCGGCGGATGGCTGATCGCGCGGCCGTCCCCGCTGCCAGCAAGGCAGCCAAGGCAACGGTCAAATCGTCAACAGCAGTCCACCATCCGGCGGCTAAGCATTTGCCCCCCGCCAGACTGCGTGCGCCGGCCCGGACCTGATGGTGACGAAAAATTGCCTGCGGCTCGGCGCGATTGGGAAACGCTGAATAATTCAACTCACCCACCAAGGAGCACCAATGAAATCAGGGTGTTGGGCCGGAGCCTTCGGGTTGCCTCGTCTCCCTTCGTGGTTAAACCAGCGCTTCCTTAGAGCCAAACGCCCGGACAGGAAACACCCCATGTCACGCACCCGGCTTTTTAGCTTTGCTGGTGCTTATGAAACACTACTCCATCGCCTCCGTTGAGCCGCCACCCCGCGTCCCTCCGCAACTTCCGCTCGGTGCCCGGCGACGCATCCTGATGGTGGAGGCGGACCACGAGTTGCGCACTCGTAATGCCGGGGTGTTGTTACGGCTCGGCCACCACGTTGATGCCGTCGGTGAAAGTTCCACCGCGTGGGCGGCGCTCAACCAGCGTGCCTACGACTTGTTGATCACCGAGAACCAGCCGCCCCGGTTGACCGGGGTGAAGCTCCTCCGGAAACTGCAGGCCGCCCGCCGGCACCTGCCGGTCATCTTGCTCTCGGGCATGGCCCCCACGGTGGAGTTAAACCGCCACCCCCACCTGCAGCCGGACGCGACCCTCTTCAAGCCCCATACGGGCGAGGAATTGTCGGGCACCGTACAGGAAGTTCTCGAGCTCACCTCCATCCACCTCGAACTGAAGGCACCGCGCCTTCTCTCCTCGCTATGACCCGCGCCCTGCCCGTGCGGTGGTCCTTACCCGGCCATGGCCGTGAAGTGGCGGCCGGCGAACGAGCGGCGGGCGATCAGGTTCTAGCCGTTCGCAGCCCCGACCGACTCACCGCCGCGAATCGTGATTCGTTTGGCCAGCAGGTGGGAGCCGCCCTGAATGGCCACCAGTCCATCGAGCTGGATCTGGGCCACACGACCTTCATGGATTGCGCCGGCCTCGGTGCCTTGATCGCGCTGGAGAAACTCGCCCGCGCACGCCAGGGCGCGCTGCGGGTCGTAAACCCCACCCCGCCCGTGCGGCAACTGTTTGCCATTGTCGATGCCCGTCGCTTGTTCGAGGTCGTCCCCCTGGCGGGGGACCAAGGCCCTTTCCGCCGTGAACCGGCAGGCGCTATCCGCCCGGGTCTGGAAACTGTCGTGGGGGGAACACCCCATGGCGCGGTTCCCACCAAAACGGCCACTCTATCCTCATGAATCGCACCGCAAGCCAGTCAGACTTCCCGTCCAATGAGGCCACGCAATGGCACCCGCCCCATACGGCGGCGCGGATTCTCGTGGTGGATGACGATGCCGACATCCGCCACTTGAATGCCGCCGTGCTGAAAGGGTCCGGCTACGAGGTGGACACGGCGGTGGATGGCGACGACGCCTGGGCTATATTGGACAGTCAATGTTACGATCTGCTGATCACGGATCACAGCATGCCGAAGTTGACCGGCATCGAATTGCTCAACGAGCTGCATGTCGCGGGCAAGTCCCTGCCCAGCATCCTGGTGTCGGGCGATCTGCCCACTGCGGAGTTGCACCGGCACCCGTGGCTGCGTATTTCGGCGACCCTGCTCAAGCCCTACACCGCGACCGAACTGCTGGGCGCGGTCAGACAGGTGCTGCAGATAACCGAGGAAAGCCGCCTGCTGGAAACCCCTCCACGCGCCCAGGAGGAGGAACCCGTGGCACCCCCACTGCGGTTTTGATGAAGGGGCATGGGGTGAACACCCCATGGCGGTAATCGGTTTCACCCGGTTCCATCTCGGTTTCGCGCGAGCCGGGGCGGAATTTGCAGCCGGCCGGATTGGCGAAGGCGACATTTCAAACACAAGTTACTGATCATGCCACAGTTTTTCGCCATCGTGCTCATCATCGTCGCCGGTCTCTGGCTGGCGCGCTGGTGCTTTTACCGCCTGGCGAAGGCTTGTGCGGAGGATTTTCTCCACGATCCCGCCGGCGAGCTTGGCGATCGCGACCAAGGCGAAGCCCCGTGATGCACCCGGTCAATTTTTCGTGGGCGGTGAACCTTCCACGCATTGGCTGCCATCGTGAGAATTTGGCCGCCGGAAGCTTTCCAGAACCTGCTCTCAACTAAACTTGGCCGAACCAGACTCAACCCAACCAAACGCTCCCATGTCACTCATCTCTGTCATTATTACCCTGGTCGTTGTCGGTGTCCTGCTCTGGCTGGTGAACACCTACATCCCGATGGACGGGAAGATCAAACAGATCCTCAACATCGTGGTGGTGATCTGCGTCATCATCTGGCTGCTCTACGCCTTTGGCATCCTCGGCCGCGCCGGCGACATCCAGGTGCCGCAGATCCGTTAACCGGCAGACCCGGGGCCAAAACCCGGATGCGGAACCCGGCCATTGGCAGGAAGCGGCGTGTGTGCAGACGGCTTGGAGCAGCCCCCGCTGCCACTTCGGTCGGTGCCGCCAGCCCGACCTCTCGGTTCCCCATCCGTGTTCATCTGCGTTCATCCGTGGTTTCGCTTCTGCGCCCGTTCGGGTCTCTTCGCTCCCTGCCCACCTTCTCGGGGGAAGCTCAGATTACTGTTCACGGGCTTCCGCCTCCTGGCTTCTGACTTCTGGCTTCTGACTCCTGCTTTCCTTATTTCCCTTCCATCCGCCTGCCGCCTGCCGCCTGCCTTGCTGCGTAGTATCACCCAAGTAGTATCACCCATTGCATGCACCTCGCTTGCCCATACGCTCACGAGAGTTGTGGAAGGGTAGTTAGTCGGCAATCACCTGATGGTGATTTAGCCGCGCGCTAGCTCCGCCGCACACCTTCTCGACTCTCCAGTAATGATAATGACAATCGCCCGTAATTTGCGAGCTGGTCGGCTTTTAGGGTTTGGGGTGCTACTTCTCGTGACCTTTCTGCCGCCCCCCTCGTGGGGACAGGTGTCGGA
>CAYXDZ010000150.1:0-7968 GCA_964463815.1 uncultured Verrucomicrobiota bacterium
GCAAGCGTGACCCAACTGCCATTTGACGTGGCGTACGGATTGCACAACTTTGCCGTATGCTTCGACCTACTCCTCGTTTCCGTTGGCTGGCCGCGTTGGCGCTGCTCCTCTTGGCACAGATTGTTTCAGCCTTGGACAACCGGGTGCTCAACACCACGCTGACCGTGCCACAGGTGCCCCCTGTTTATGGCTATCAGACGGTCAACGCGTTTGGCTCTCTGACCTTCACGCGGCCGGTGGCCATTGCGCAACAGCCCGGCGAAACCAACCGGCTTTTCATTGTCGAGCAGGCCGGCAACATTTACGTCATCACCAACCTCGCCGCCCCCACCAAGACGCTGTTCATGAACCTCACCAGCCGGGTGCGTTACGTGGACAACGAGGAAGGTTTGCTGGGCATGGCGTTCCATCCGGACTGGCAAAACAACGGTTACTTCTACCTGTTCTACACCACGGACGTGACGACCACGCAAGGCACCGGCCGGCATGACCGGCTTGCGCGTTTTGAGATCGATCCTGCCAACCCGGACGCGGGGTTGGCGGCGTCTGAATTCCCCCTCATTTCGCAATGGGACCGGGACTGGAATCATAACGGTGGCGATGTCCACTTCGGACCGGACGGGTATTTGTATGTTTCGACCGGTGACGAGGGCGGGGGCGGCGACAACCGCAACAACAGCCGGTTCATCAACAAGAACTTCTTCAGCGCTATCCTGCGGATTGATGTGGATCGGCAGCCCGGCAGCCTGGAGCCCAACGCGCATCCGGCCATTCACACCAATGGAGAGGGCCAGGCGGTTTACGCGATCCCGGCGGACAATCCCTTCATCGGCGCGACGAGTTTCAATGGGCAGGACATTGATCCCAACACCGTGAGGACAGAGTTCTGGGCGGTGGGTCTCCGCAACCCGTGGCGCATGAGCTTCGATGCCGCGACCGACATACTTTACTGCGCGGACGTGGGGCAGGGGCTTTGGGAGGAAGTCGATATCATCGTGAAAGGTGGTGATTACGGCTGGCGCTTGCGCGAAGGGGCGCATCCTTACAACAACAACACGGTGCCCGCTGGGGTGACGTTGATCGATCCCATCGCCGAATATCCGCACAACAGCGGGCCGAGCATTCCGGGCGGCACCGCGGTTGGCAACTCGATCACCGGCGGGGTGGTCTATAACGGGAATCTCCTTGCCCAACTTACGGGTTACTACGTCTTTGGCGACGCCGGCAATGGCCGCATTTTCGCGTTACGCTACGATCCTCATACGGGGCAGGCACAGAGTTTCCAGCAACTCACCACGGCCAGCCAGCCGGTGGCCTTCGGCATCGACCCCTCCAATGGCGACGTGTTGATCGCGCGATTGGGTGGCACCGTCAGCCGGTTGATTTATTCAGACAACCCGGTCACCGGCGGACCGTTGCCGCCCACGCTCGCCCAGACCGGGGCGTTCTCCGACCTTGCAACGCTCGCCCCGCAGGCGGGCATCGTGCCCTACGAACTCAACGTGCCGTTCTGGTCGGACCACGCGCACAAGTCGCGGTGGTTCTCGATTCCGGACTTGAACGACACCATGACCTTCAGCGCGGCGGGGAACTGGCAGTTCCCCGCCGGCACCGTCTGGATCAAACATTTCGAACTCGAACTCACCGAAGGTGATCCGGAATCGCGTCGCCGGTTGGAGACGCGGTTCCTGGTGAAGAATGACGACGGCGTGCATGGCTTCACGTACAAGTGGAACGAGGCGGAAACCGATGCTGTTCTCGTCGCCGAAGCCGGGCAGGACGAGACGATCACCATTCGCGATGCCGGGGGCGCGGTGCTGCGCCAACAGGTGTGGCGGTATCCCTCGCGGAGCGAATGTCTGCAATGCCACACGCCGGCGGGCGGATTTGCGGCGGGCTTCAACACCGTGCAGTTGAACCGCGCCCATGACTACGGCTCGGGCATGCTCAACCAGCTCACTGCTCTGAGCGACGTGGGTTACTTCGACGCCCCGGTGGCGAAAGTGACCATCTTGCCCAAGCTGTCCCGGCCGGATGAAACCGGCGTCAGCCTGGAGCGGCGCGTGCGGTCGTATTTGCAGGCCAACTGCGTGGCGTGTCATCAACCCGGCGGCCCGGCGCAAGGCAACTGGGATGCGCGGATCGCCACCGCCACCGACGAAGCGAATCTGATCAACGGCCTGCTGGTGAACGATCAGGGTGACCCGGCGAATCGCGTTCTTGCGCCCGGCGACTTGGCGCACTCGGAACTGCTGCGGCGGATCAGCCTGCGTGGTCCCGGTCAGATGCCGCCTGTCGGTTCGACCATCGCCGATCCTGTCGGCGTGGCCCTGATCGCGGACTGGATCAACGCCCTGCCGCAGCGTCAGACGTTCGCCGACTGGCAGCTTGCCGTGTTTGGTTCCACGACCGCTCCCGAGGCGGCGGCGGATTTTGATGGCGACGGCGATGGCGCGGACAATTACCTCGAGTGGCTGACCGGAACCGAACCCGACGATCCCGACAGCGTGTGGCGCATCGACATCAGCAACGAAGGCGAAGTCGTGGGCATCGGGTTTGACCGGGTTGCGGACCGCGGCTTTGAAGTGCAGTTCAAGCCCGAGCTGGTGCTGGGCGATGGCTGGCAGGTGTTGGATGTGCCGTCGAACCAGCCAGACTTCGGTGCGACCACTGCTCCGGCGGTCGTCACCGATTCATTGACCGATGCTCCCGCGCGTTTCTATCGCGTCCGCGTCTTCCCGCAATAACTGCCCCGTTGGAACGATTGAATGATTGCCAACGACCGGTTCGTGCCGGACCCTCCGGCCCTTTCGCATGAGCAAAATTGTCGGCATTGATCTGGGCACAACCAATTCCCTCGTGGCGGTGGTGGATTCGGGCATTCCCTACGTCATCGCGGATGAAGACGGCGAGCGGCTCACGCCGTCGGTGGTGCAGGTGCCGGGTGCTGGGGAATGCGCCGTTGTCGGCCACGCCGCGCGCCGCATGCGGGTGTTGAAACCGTCCGAGACGGTCTATTCGGTGAAGCGTTTTATCGGACGACGCGGCGCCGACATCGCGCGCGAGGAGATGCTGGTGACCTATCCGGTACGCGGAGAGGGCGGCGGGCCGGTGACGATTGACCTGCACGGCCGGGCGTGGTCGCCCGAAGAGATCTCGGCGGAGGTGTTGAAGCGCTTGAAGTCCGTCGCCGAAACGAGCCTCGGCGAGCCTGTGACCCGTGCGGTCATCACCGTGCCGGCCTACTTCAACGACGCGCAGCGCAACGCCACTAAACGCGCGGGTGCGTTGGCGGGACTGACCGTCGAGCGCATCATCAACGAACCCACCGCGGCGGCGCTCGCCTATGGTCTCGACAAGCTGCACGAGCAATCGAAGGTCGCGGTTTATGATTTGGGTGGCGGCACATTCGACCTCTCGATTCTCGAATTGCGCGAAGGCGTTTTCCAGGTGCTCGCCACAAACGGCAACACGCGGCTCGGGGGCGACGACCTCGACACGCGCTTGGTGGAATTTCTGGTCAAAAAGATCGCCGAAGCGGGTGGTCCCAGGCTGGAATCTCCCGATCACGCATCACGCATCACGCATCACGAAGTCCCGCTCTCCCGCGTCCGGGAAGCCGCGGAGCAGGCCAAGATCAAGCTCAGTTCCGAAACCGAGACCACCATCAGCCTGCCGTTTCTCACGCCGGACTTCAGTTTTGAGTTCACCCTCACGCGCGGCGAACTCGAACGCCTGACATGCGACATCATCGAGCGTACGCGCCCGCACTGTCTCCGCGCGCTGGCAGATGCAAAGCTTGAAGCTCGCGAGCTGGATCAGGTCATCCTTGTGGGCGGTCAGACGCGCATGCCGTTGGTGCGCCGGTTGGTGAGCGAATGGTTCGGCTGCGCGGATTTTGCGGAGGAGCGCGGCGGTTTGCGGCTCGGTACCGAATATCACGAACGCCCGGGGCCGCTGCTCAATACGTCGCAGAATCCCGACGAAGCGGTGGCCCTGGGTGCCGCGATTCAAGGGGCGATTCTTTCCGGCGAGTTTCAAAACCTGTTGCTGCTCGACGTCACGCCGCTTTCGCTGGGCATTGAAACCTTTGGTGGACTGATGAACGTCATCATTCCGCGCAACACGACCATTCCCAGCAAGGCGGGCGAAAAATTCACCAACGCCGTCGATCAGCAGCAGAGCATGTTGATTCACGTGCTCCAGGGCGAACGTGAACGCGCCAAGGACAACTGGAGCCTGGGCCGCTTCGAACTGGCGTTCGAGCCCGCGCCGCGCGGCGTGGCGCGGGTGGGAGTGCAGTTCGAGATCGACGCCAACGGCATTCTCCACGTGCTCGCGCGCGATCTGAAGTCCGGCCGCGAAATGGTCGTGGAAATGCGTTCCGCCGTGGATGTCGAAGACGCGGATGTGCAACAGATGGTCGAGGAATCCGTCGAGCACGCGTTCGAAGACATGGCGGCGCGGCGCTGGATTGAATTGAAATTGCGAGCCCAGGAAACCTTGAACGCGACCCGCAAGGGCATGGCGGAGTACGCCAGTGAGCTGGAGCCGGACTATCGCCGCCAGCTTGAGGATGCGCTGGCCGCCGTGGAAACAATTTTGACCGCCGAGGATGCGTCAGGCACGGGAGATCCCCACGAACTGAAACGGACGCTCGCCGAACTCGACGAAGCGACCAAGCCGCTGGCGGAACACATGATGAACCAGGTCATGGATGAAATGCTGCGGCGACAGGGTGTGTTGAAAGACTCGCCGGCCGCCTGAACCTCAGCGCATGACTGAGCCGCCCACAGGTCAGCGCGTGATCTTCAATGCCGACGACTTCGGCCGGTCGGCCTCCATCAACGAGGCGGTCATCCGCGCGCACCGCGAAGGAGTCCTGACCTCGGCCAGCTTGATGGTGAACGCCGCCGCGTTCGAGGAGGCGGTGGAGTTGGCGCGGGCGAATCCCGGTCTCGGCGTGGGCCTGCATCTAACACTCGTGTGCGGGCGCTCCACCCTGTCCTGCACGCAGATTCCCGGACTGGTCAATCAGCAGGGTGAGTTCAGCGACAACACCGTCGCCGCAGGAATGCGCTGCTTCTTCAACCGCTCACTGCGAACACAGCTCGAAGCGGAGATGAGCGCGCAGATCGGGAAGTTCCAGGCGACGGGACTCATGCTGGATCACGTAAACGGCCACTTGAATTTTCATCTGCATCCCGTGGTGTTTGATGTCTTGCTGGGTTTGTTTGAACGGATGCGAGCGAATCCAATTCCGGTAGGAGCCGACGTAAGCAGGCTCAATTCTTCTGGGTCACCCGGGCCAGGTGATGGCCTCCTTGCCCCCGCTCCCGACAAGGGGGATGGCCGGGCGACAGGAGTGTCGCCTCCGCCGGGCGACGGGAATGTCGCCCTTCCGGCGGTTCGACTCACCCGTGATCCGTTCTGGCTGGGTGCGCGGTTGGCCGGAGGCCGCTTGTTCTACCGCGCGACGCACGTGTTCATCTACCTGCTGTTGAGCGGTCGGGCTCGCGGGCGGTTGCGGAAGCACGGCATTCGTTTCACGCCGCAGGTGTTTGGCCTGCTCCAGAACGGGCGGATGGATGAAGCGTATCTCCTCAAGTTGCTGCGCGCGCTGCCCGCCGGCGATGTGGAGATTTATGCCCACCCGAACCTCGACGAGTTCCGGCATGAACTGGACGCACTCATCAGCCCGCGCGTGGTTGCGCTGACAAAAAAGCTCGGCATCCGGCGCTGCCGTTATCAGGATTTGTGACGCATGCTGAAGTACGTGCTCATCCTGTTGTTCGGTCTGGTTTGCGAAGCTGTCGGCGTCGTGTACCTCAGTCGCGGGCTCAAGCAAATCGGCGAACCAACGGTGCTGAATTTGGCCGCGGTGCTGGGTTTGATCCGCAACGGCGCGACTAATCCGAGCCTTCTGTTTGGCGTGTTCTGCGAGGCGGTGTTCTTCGGCACGCTGTTGTTCCTGCTGTCCCGTGCGGACGTGAGCTTCATCTGGCCGCTCACTTCACTCGGGCTGGTGTTGACGACGCTGGCCGCCCGTTACCTGTTGCGGGAGGAAGTGTCGGTTGTCCGCTGGTCGGGCGTTGTGCTCATCGTGCTGGGATCGTTGCTCATCACCTACAGCGAGCAGGCACGGAAAAAGCCCAGGCTGGAAACCGGGCCGGCCGCCACGCTTGAGGTTGAGCGGCCCCCGCTTTGATCAATTGAATGGCGTTTACGCGCCGGGAGTGATTATCCTGCTCCCATGCAACTTCGTTCAATTGCGTTGGTCGCACTGGGATTGCCGCTGTTCATCACCGGTTGCGCGCACACTTCCGACGAGGCCCGCTGGCAGCCGTTGTTCAATGGTGAAGATCTTGCCGGTTGGGTGCAGCGCGGTGGCACGGCGAGGTTTCACGCCGCGGATGGCATGATCGTCGGGACCAGCGTGCCGAACACGGGCAACACCTTTCTCTGCACCGAGCGGACTTTCCGGAACTTCGTGCTCGAAATGGAAGTGCTGCAAAATCCCCAGATCAATTCCGGCATTCAGTTTCGCAGTCTCTGGTTCGACGAGCCGAGGACGTACCGCGCCGGCGACCGGGAAATCAAAGTACCCGCCGGGCGCGTGCATGGCTACCAGTTTGAGTTGGACCCCACGCCGCGCAAGTGGACAGGTGGCATCTACGAGGAAGGGCGGCGCGGTTGGTTGGCACCGCTCACCGGCAAGACCGAGGCCCAGGCGGCCTACAAACTCGGCGAGTGGAATCGCATCCGGATCGAGTGTGTCGGCGACCAGTTACGAACGTTCGTCAATGACGTGCCCTGCGCCGAACTGGTGGACAACTGGACTTCCGAGGGTTTCATCGGCCTGCAAGTTCACGGCGTCGGCAACCGCCAGGAACCGATGGAGATCCGCTGGCGCAATCTGCGGATCAAGGAACTGCCGGCGACGGAGCGGTAACAGCGGATTGGCTTGCTGCCACCCAAGGCCGGCTCACCGCAGGCGCCAGACGATCCGGCCCTTGTTCAAGTCGTAGGGCGACATTTCCATCTTCACGCGGTCGCCGGTGGTCAGGCGGACCCAGCGCTTGCGCATCTTGCCGCAGATGGTGGCGAGGACGAGGTGCTTGTTGGGCAGTTCCACGCGAAACATGGTGCCGGGCAGCACGGTGTGGATGCAGCCTTCAACTTCGATGTGGGCTTCTTTCATGGGCGTTCCAAAAACGGTCGGACAGTGGTTGAACTGTCATCCTCCGGACCAGGGTTTGGGACGCAGCCAGTTGAAAAGGCGAGGCCCGGTTGCCCGGGCCTCGCGTGATTAAATGGACGGGAGATTAGTAACGATCGCGACGACCGCCGCCGCCACCGCCGTATTCCCGACGGCCACCACCACCACCACCGCCGCCGGAGGGCCGGGCTTCGCGGGGTTTGGCTTCATTGACCGTCAACGGGCGGCCGTCGAGTTGCTGGCCGTTCAGGGCGGAGATGGCGCTTTGCGCTTCCTCGGCCGTGCTCATGGTGACGAAGCCGAAGCCGCGGGGGCGGCCGGATTCACGATCCATGACCAGGGTGGCTTCCACGACGTTGCCGTGGGCGCCAAACGCGCTGTTCAGATCGCCTTCGGTGGTGTTGAAGGAAAGATTTCCCACATACAGTTTGTTGCTCATACGATGATTTAATGTCCGCGACTGACCGTGATTTCACGAGACTGTTCCCGGGATTCGGGTCTCAAATCATCATTGAACAAGGAGTTCACCTGAAGATTCACCATGCCTTGAAAATACGAGTTATCTCTCAGACGCGGCCAAACTGATCGTTTGCGGGCCAATAGCAACGCAATTCGCGGAATACTTTTCCGGGTTGGGTGGTGGATTCCGGTCTGGCGGCCGGCGCGCGGCTTTGCCACGCTGCTGCGGATGACTGCGAAACGAGTTGCCCGCGTGGCCTTCACCTTGATCGAACTGCTGGTGGTCATTG
>CAYXDZ010000151.1:0-7955 GCA_964463815.1 uncultured Verrucomicrobiota bacterium
TAGGACGCGGGTTTATCGCGAAGCGCCAGGCCTTACGGTCCCCAGCTTTGGTTGTCTGATGATGTCATCAAAGAACCACATCCGGCATTAGCTCGCCTTTCGGCAAGTTGTTCCAGTCTTCGCGGCAAATTACCCACGTGTTACTCACCCTTTCGCCGCTCAGAAACCAAAATATTGCTACCTTGATTTCCGCGCACGACTTGCATGTCTTATCCACGCCGCCAGCGTTCGTTCTGAGCCAGAATCAAACTCTCCGTAGAGAGTGATATGTTGGCAGCCATTGGCTGCCTACTCAATTTTTTGAAAGCTCTTTTTACAGAGCTTTCGGTTTTGGGGCTCTCACTAATCGCACAATTTAAATTTCAAAGATCACCGAGCCGAACGTCAACTTTTGCTGTCAGTCGTTGTTTACTCGCTGCCCGGTCTTGCGAACGGGACGCGTAGTGAATAGAAAACGCGTTCAGGTGTCAACAGGTAATCAAAAAATATTTCGGTTGTTTTGCAGGCCACCCCGGGGCTGCGGTTTTGTTGCCCGCTGCACGGGGGGTTTTCAAGACCGCTCAAGCTCGCTTCAGCTTGCCTGCACGAGCACTTCCTTGAGCCCACCACCAGCAGGGCGAGGAGGGCCGGGCACGATGGATCAGCTCCACTTGCGGGTTTTCGGAGTTACCATCGGAGGAGGCAATTGCTCATTCCTGTTCGCTCCTTGGCCAGGTCGCGATTCCCCAGCTTCCTTAATCGCTTTCACTTGCGGCTTTTGATTGCTGTGCATCTTGCCATGTTGCCGCAAATCGACGGAATCCACGACGCACCTGGTCAGCTCCGAACTCCAGCAGCGCGACCAGCTTAGGGCCTGCAAGCGAAATGCCGGCCCCAGCGCAGAAGCTCGCCGCCTGCGCTGCCACGGCTTCGTCGTATTGACCCAATGCCGTAATCAATCCCGGCGATCCAGCACCATGTTCTTGCACCAGCCGGCGGGCATAGCCCCGGGCTGCGGTGAACCGACCATCCCCATCGGCATCGACCCAGATGGGATTCGTCGACGCGATGACACGTCCGGTCCAGTCTGGTGACGCCGGCTGGTAGGGTCGCGGAATTGCCCAGTAGGGAGCGGTCACACCCGGTCCGGTTGCGATGGCCACCAGATGCACATCGTGAGCCGGACGCGGAATGATCCAGGTTGTCGTCCCACTCGTTCCGCGCAGGGTTTGTTCCTTCAGCTTCACTCCATTGGCGAAGAGGGTGACATTGGTGGCGCCTGTCCAAGGGGGAGCAAGCACCTGCAAGGACAAGGTGATTTCCGGGCCAAGATTCGTCGCCATGTCCCCGACCCGAAAGCGGTTGTTGACCTTCAGATCGGCCAGCAATCCCATGCTGACCAGCGCGCGGCCGGCAACCAGGTTCGAGCCGGCTTCTGCCACGTCGATGCGTCCGGGATTCCCGTCCGCGCACGCGATGTAAGTGCGGCCCTGGCCCACGATGTAACGACTCACATCGTGGCCATCACTCGAACCAACGGCTGTGATACGGTAACCGAAATTCAACAACGCAAACCAGTCGCGATAAGCGAGCATGAAGTCGGATTGCTGGGCCGATGAATTCATTACTTCCATCGCGTCGAACGTGAACTCCGGTCCACGCAGGTTCTCGCCGGAAACCGCGTTGAAGTTGGTGGCGGCGAACGGCTGAAATCCATTGTGAACATTGCGCGGATGATTGAGCACGACGACCCGCACGCTGGGCGTGGCGCGCAAGGCGGTCATCAAGTGCGGCCAGCTCGTAATCCGGAAATCAGGCGCCCGTG
This sequence comes from uncultured Verrucomicrobiota bacterium, assembly GCA_964463815.1. Taxonomy (GTDB): domain Bacteria; phylum Verrucomicrobiota; class Verrucomicrobiia; order Limisphaerales; family RI-55; genus RI-55. Next base: position 1,805 of record CAYXDZ010000151.1, read on the forward strand.
CGTCCGGCTCGACGGGAAAGATGTTGAAGTGCCCGGCGGGCGTCGTGACCTCGTTGCCGGTGACCGGCGTGAACCAGTCCGCCACCCCCATGCGGCGGGCCGCTTCCGCATAGTCAATGTGCAGGTTGTGATCGGCGGCCACGGGCAGCTCGATTCCCTCGCCCGCGAGCGTCAACATGCGTTCATCGATGGTGGCGTCGCCATGCCGGCTGTGCGTGAACGTATGCACGTGCGTGTCGCAACTGACCCAACCGGGCGTAGGCACGGCACGATGCAATTGCAGCTTCAGCCGCGTGCTTGCTCCCGTCGCGATTTGCACCTTCTGCGTGGCCACACTCCACTCGAAGCCGCGCGAAGCGTACACCGTATATTCTCCAGCCGGCAGGCCGATCTCCGCGCGGCCATTGCCCGTGTAAACCACTCCGGGACGGACCGCCAGCGCCGGTGTGTTGCTCGTACCGGTCAACGACGCCAGTGAGCCTTGAGCGTTCACGATGGTCAACCGGCAGGGCAGCTCATGTTCACCGGCCAAATCCGTGACCCGCACGCTCAACGACGTTTCACGCAACACCTCGGCCAAGGGTCGCGGAGTGATGCTGATGCCGTGGAGCATGATGTCGTCGTTGTCGCGTGGCGGCAGGATCGACAACGTATTGCCACCCTCCTTGATCGCGCCCGCCGGGAGGGCCAGCGTGTGAACCAGATCGGCCTCCATGAGAAACAACTTTCCCAATCGCACGCCGTTGAGCTCCACGAACCAGTCGTGCCGCACATCATCCTGACGGATGAACAACGTGGCTTCGTTGGTGTTCGCCTGCGCCACAAAGCGCACGTCAAGCTGGCGACCGGCGGGCTTCCCGGCGGCAAACTGCGACCACTCGGGAGTCTCCCCCGAACGCAAATGCGTAGGACCATCGCTCAACAAAACGGAATCCGCAGCAGGGGCGGCTGCCGAACCAAGCAGGCCCGCCAGAGCAACCAGGGCCGGATTCAACTTTTGGGGCATGGGAAAAGCATATCGCCGACACAGCGTTCGGGCGAATTGATTTTCACACGGTTGGAGCAGTCAAAAAGAGGTGCTCCGGGCGAAACAAAATGGCCCGGCACAATCCCGCGACACATGCGGATCGTTGATCCCGATCGCGCTCCCTGGGCTGGCTCGTGCCACCGGCACGATTCAGAAGGCATGGCCTAAAACTGATTGCAGGATGCCGCGGCCACTTACATGCTTGATGAATGCAACCTCCCTCAGTTCTTCAAACCCCGCTGCTTCGGTTCGCCGTTTTCCTGACAGCATTCACCGCCATGGCAGGGCATCACGGCGAAGCGCTTGCCGCCTCGCAAACTCAGGGCATTGTCGCTTCCGCCAACGCCTTCCTCAACTCCTTGGACGACGCCCAGCGCGGCAAGGTGAGTTTCGCCTTCGACGATGCCGCTCAACGCGTTCGCTGGTCCAACTTGCCGGTCAACATGGCGGAACACGGAGGACTCCGCATGGGAGACTTGAAGCCAGCTCAACGCGCCGCCGTCCTGAAACTTTTGGCGACCGCCCTGAGCAAGCAGGGCTATGAGAAAGTCGTCGGCATTGTCGAATCCGACGAGGTCTTGCGGCAGCAGAGCCCTGCGGGCGCGCCGCCGTTCGGCCGCGACGAGTATTTTATTTCCTTCATGGGCCGGCCCTCGGTTACGGAGCCGTGGATGATTCAATTTGGCGGCCACCACCTCGCGCTCAATATCACCATCGCCGGCGAGCTGGGTGTGCTCACACCGAGCCTCATCGCCGTGCAACCCGCCCAGTTTACCCTCGACGGCAAAATCGTCCGCCCGATGGGCCGTGAAACCGACAAGGCGTTGGAACTCATGAAAACCCTGACGGCCGAACAACGCAGCCAGGCTGTGCTAGGCTCCCAGATGCGCGATCTTGTCCTTGGCCCCGGACACGACGGTGAAACGATTCAACCCGAGGGCTTGAAGGCGTCCGCGTTCAATGAAGCCCAGCGCAGGCTGCTGCTGGAACTGGTCGCCGAATGGTCGGGCATCATCCACGATGCCGCCGCCGCCGAGAAGCTGAACGAGATCCAGGCCAACCTGGCGGACACCTGGTTCGCCTGGAGCGGCCCGCTCGAAGCCGGCAAGGCCTACTTCCGCATCCAGGGACCGACGGTGATCATCGAATACGCCCCGCAATCGCTCGGGGGCGACGTCACGATGCATCTTCATTCAATGTATCGCGATCCGACCAACGACTACGGGAGGAAGTTCACGGGCAAATGAACCCCGGGCTGTTGAGCTGCTGGCTGCTCCTGTTCGCGACCCAGGCGTTCGGGCATCGGCTCGACGAGTGCCTGCAGGCCACGCGCATCGCGGTGGCCGTCGATCGCGTTGATTTATCCATCGACCTTACCCCCGGCCTGGCGGTTGTCGGCGAGTTCTTGTTGGGCATTGACAAGGATCGGGATGGGCGGGTTTCGGATGAAGAACGAGACTCTTACGCCCGGCGTGTCCTGCAAGACCTTCAAGTCGGGCTTGATGGAAAAGCCCTGACCCTGACCTTGAGGAACGCCGCATTCCCCGCCCTCCGCGAAGTTCGCGCGGGCCTGGGTGTCATTCGCATCCAGGCCACGGCATCCTTCGCGCCCCTAAAACCGGGAGCTCACACCCTCAGCCACACCAACCTGCATCTGCCGGCAATCAGCGTTTACCTGGTGAATGCACTGGCACCGAAGGATCGCGCCATCAGGATCATAAAGCAGACCCGCGACGAATCTCAAAAAGAGTATCAACTCGATTTCGGCGCAAGTTACGCACCGTGATAACACAGACAGTTTGTCCGCAACGCACCATTACGCCCTTCGTTCTTTGATGCTCGCCAGAATATCCTTCACCATATCGTCCTCCCTTTTCGCGCCAACGTTGCCTTTGCCTTGAACGGTGTCGCGCTGAAATCCGCATCCACGCGCATCGGGATCGAGCGGAGTTCGGGCGTGCTGGGCTTGATTCTTTTGTCGAAAGGTGGGTTCCCCGTTACGGCGAGACCAACTGATAGAAGCGCTGCGGTTGATTGGCTGCGCCCAGATCGGTGAATTGATACTGGCCGGGAGCAACCTGCTTCGCCAGACCAAGGGGCGTCCAAACGCTGAATGGCAGGGCGACCTTTGTGGAAGTCAGCACCGTGAAGTCCGCGTTCGGAGCGGTGTTGAACGCAAACTGGAAAATAGTGGTGCCACCCATGGTGGAAAAACTGGCACTTGTCAGCAGCGGCGAAATGTTTGCGGGAGCGCGTTGCGCCTCCGCCGCGCCGATGTCCACATGTGCACCGGATACTCTTGGAAAGCCCCGTTGATCGGTAGAGAGCACATTCGTGACGGAATCATCCCCTGCGTCGATGGCCGGCGAACCAGCCAGGGGCGGCATGGTCTGGGTGGGGCCGCCATAATTGCCGGGCGGAGCAAGCAGCGGAGTGCCGTTGGTCAGGCAGTTTATGAAGAACACCGTGTCAAGCGGATCAAAGATATTGGCACCTGGGTTGCCGGTGTTTCCGGTGATGATGGTGTTGGTCAGGCCCGCAGTAATGTCTGAACTGACATGATAAACTCCACCACCGGAACTGGCGGAATTGGCCGTTATGGTGGCGTTCTTGATGGAGAGATTGCGAAAATTGTTGATGCCGCCGCCACCTTGCTCGCAGGTATTGCCCCAGAAAGTGGAGCTTTCGATGGTGAGCGTGCCACCATTGTCGATCGCACCTCCGCTGCCACGGCTGGAGTTACCCGAGAGGTTGGAGGTGTTGATCGTGAGTGAACCGTTAGCCGTGTTGTGAATTCCGCCGCCGGTATTGGCCACATTTCCAGAAACGGTCGAGTTGTTCAGGGAGGCCGTTCCGTCGTTGTAAATCCCGCCGCCGCTTTGAGCTGAATTATTTGAAACCGTCGTACTATCGAGGATGAGTGTTCCTTGGTTGAAAATGCCGCCGTTGTCTTGAAAATCTGCAACGGCGCAGTTGATCAGCTCGAGTCTTCCCCTGTTAAAAACACCCCTTTCCTGTGCAGAACCGAACTCCGAATTATTGAAACCGATGCCGGAAATGATGACCGTCGCGTTTGTGGAATCAACCCGAATGGCACCTCCATGGCTTCCTCCGGTGACCACCAACAGCTCCGGTCCGGGCCCGACAATCGTCAGGTCGTTGGTGATGAGCAGTTCACTGCCCGTCAGAGTGATGGTGCCGTTGGTGGCAACGGTGATGGTGTCACCCGACTGGCCGTGGGCGATGGATTGACGAAGCGAGCCGGGGCCATTGTCAGACAGAGTTGTCACGCTGAAACCCAGCGGCGCGGCGAACGACTGGTCTTCGCCGTAGGCGATGCCCTGGAGGTTGGTGGCCACACTCCGAAAGTGATAAGTCGCCCCCTTGGTTAATCCGGTGGGGGTCTCTGAGAGACTGAAAAGATTGGTGTCGCTTAACAGGACCTGCGGCGCGGTGGAGTTTCCGTAATTTGTGTCTGTGCCCCACTCGAACCATGCGGTCGCCGCGAGATTCCCCTGGTCGATTTCGGCGGAGAGCGTGGCCTGACGAGGTTCCACGTCGGATGCGTCCGCCACCAAGATCATTGGCATCTTCGGCAGGGGAACGTTGTCCGGAGCAATGGATTGTTCAAAGCCGCCTATGCCACCCCTTGACCATCCCTGCGCTTCCGGGCTCGGCGCGTCGGCGGGATTCCCTTCCGTTCCGGCATCGTAACTGGCCACGAAACCCAGGCCGGGGATTTCAAATCGGAGGGAGTGAAAGTTCATCTGGCCTTTGCCGGGCGTGCTGCCTTCGCCCCACTGGATCTTGCCGGCGGGAAAGTCGATGGCGCTGGATTCCCAGTTGGTGATCTTCACCTGCCCGTCAAACAGGTAGCTGGCCGTACCCTCAACCGGGTCGTAAACGATCTCGTGCGTGTGATAGAGCGCCGTGCCGGTGCTGTTGGTCGTCAGGGTGAAGGTCTCGGTGCCCTCCAGTTCGGCAGTCAGATCCCCATCGGCATTCAGGTCGAACCAGATGATATACCGATCAGGTCCCAGCCCATACACCATCGCCATGGTCTTTGCACCCCAGTCCTCAATGAAGCGGGCCTTGATGGAGTAGCGGAACCCATCGGCATTGGCTGCGTTCTGTTCGGCGGCGGAGAGCATGTTCGTGTAGTGCAGGTTGCCACCATTGCTGCCCAGGGGATCGGTAATCTGCCAAGCGTTGGGCAGTTGCGCGCGGAGTTGCGTGGCGAACACCACGCTCATAAGCGACACTAGCAGCGAGGTTTGGGTTTTTGTATTCATGCACTGGTACAGAAAAGCGACCCACCCACCGGCGTGCGCCTCCGCAAGCACTCGACTGTAGCACCATGGTCTGGTGTGACCGGGGAAGACCCACACAATTTACTCAGCAACTAAAGCAGTTTGAGCAGCTCATTCCAACCAAAACTTTGGAACAGTCCACCACGCCCCCTGTGGTCGGCGCTCACGCGAAGGCGTTGGAACTATTACAATCTCGCACTCACAGTGTTCAATGAACCGTGCAGATGATCCGCCCCGACCTCGCCCTTCGGCTTCGCGCCTTGCGGGCGGCCGTTGTGGACGCACGCTCAAATCGCTTTCATACATCTGCCGCCGCCGATATTCTTCTGCCATGCCCGCGAACAACCCTGACTCTTCCTGGCAACGCGTTGGCGCGCTCGACGCGCTGAAGCAGCATGAACTCCAGCAGATCACCATCGCAGGCAAACCTGTCGCGCTTTCCTTCAAGGACGGCAAATTCGGCGCGGTCGCCGGACGTTGTCTGCACGTCGGCGGGCCATTGGGCGATGGTCAACTTGCGGGCGACGCCATCGTTTGCCCGTGGCACGGCTGGAGTTTCCACCGTTGCGATGGCAAATCCGCGAAAGGTTATCCCATTGCCGTGGCCGCTTATGAACTACGGGAAGCGGATGGCGCGCTCTGGATTCGTTTCGACACCGCCACGCCGGCGAAAGCACCGCAGCGCGAGCCGCATCGGCTTGCGCGCCCGGTCAAGCGCGAACCCGGGCCGATTCGCGTGTTTGGCCTTTCCACCACCGGCATGGATGCGGAATCCCCGCGCTACTCGACCTCGGAAGATTTGTTGACCGAAGCG
>CAYXDZ010000152.1:0-7887 GCA_964463815.1 uncultured Verrucomicrobiota bacterium
CCGTCCCCCAAGGGTCACTGCCGGCACCTGGATCTCCGCGAATTGTCCGCCATCGCCCGGCTGGTCCGTCAGACCGCCGGTCTCAATGCGGAAGTCTTTTGACGCGGCGCGCGGGTTTACTGGCCGGGCAGACCGGCGCGAATCAGGACGTAGAAAAAACAGGCGAGTGCCACCACCCACACCGGCGTTACGACCAACGGAAGCAGCGCCCGCCAGTTGTTCAGCAGCACCGGGGTCTTCAAGAAGCTCTTCATGCAGTCACTCTGCGAGCTGCCGCCATCATTGACTCCCCGGCTTTTGTCCAGCCCTGCACAAAAAATGCCTCACCGACGCATCAATGTGTGGTCACGGTCTTGAGGCGCTGGTGGCGGAACCAGGTTGAGTAAAACTGTTCGATGCTCGCGGAAAGCATGGTTACAACGGCAAAGAGTTTACCGAGCCATTCGTGTGGAAGCACCTCGAAAAACAGTGCGACCAAGAAGGTGAATGCGAAAAATATAGGAATGAGGAACCACCCATCAACCAGGCATCCAAACCATCTTTTCTGCGCCAGGCTAAGCGTGGGTTTGCCGTAACGCCGAAGGTGCCAGCGGTCGAAGGCAAAACCGGCCCCACAGACCAAGATCGATATCCGGAGAATGGTGAACATGGCGCTTGAGCACTTTCCTTGTCGCGTCTTGCGTGGCAGCTCGCAAGCGATTCTTGGGGAGTGAATCAACTCGCTCCACCCTGCGAATTTGTCGCTCCATCGGTGAGGGAGGCCTTTTCACCCGTGCTTCGGAATGGCCAGTACGGGACAGGGAGCGCCGTGCAGCACCTGTTCGGTGGAGTTGCCGCGAATCGCGTCGAGGAAGCCTTCGTGGCCCTGGGTCACCATCACGATCAAGTCCACTTGATGGGTGCGGGCGGCTTTCAGGATTTCCGGCTCCACCTCGCCTTGCACGCAGAGGCGTTCGACCATCCAACCGGGCGGCGCGGCCAGGTTTACGCGCGGCATGGCATGTTTGGAACCCACGTGGAGGAGGGTTACGCGCAACTCCTCGCACCCCAGCGTCCGGGCCAGGTGCCCCGCTTCATCCACGGCGAGCTGCGGTGACAGCCCGAGCTTCAAGGGCACCAAGATGCGCCGCAAGGTGACCTCGCCGGTTTCCGTGCGCACGAAGCCTTTCACTCCCTGCGGCACAAAAAGCGTGCGGGCATGCGTGCGCCGGGCGATCTGTTCGGAGATGGAGGCATGGAGCAGCCGGTCCAGCCCGCGCCGCCGATGCGTGGAGAGCACCACCAACCGGGGGGAATGATCCACGATGTACCCCGCCACGCGGCCGGCCGCGCTCCGGGCACCGACCTCCACTTTTTTCACGCCCACCCCCAGTTCACGGAGTTCCCGCAGCGTCGCCCGGTTGGGGAGAAATCCCCAGCGGGCCAGCAACGGACGCACGTGCGGAAAGGCTTCCCAGCGGGCACCCTGTTTCAAATCGCCAACATGAATCACGCTCAACAAACCCTTCGAAGCGAGCGCGAGTCGCAAGGCATGCGCAAAGGCGTTCTCCGCGCCGGGTTGTAAGTCAGTCGGATGGAGGATGGTTTCGTAGCCGCTCATGTGGGACGAATACCATTCACGGGCGCATCTTGCCCAGCATGAGCTTGTCATCACTGCCCATTCCTTGCGGTCCGCCCGCTGTTTGGTGTCGGCCGGGGCGGCAAGGACCGGCGGGTGTCCGGCAAAATCAGGAAAGCGGACTTCCGAGCCGGGATTACTTGAATACTGAAAAGCGGGGCCGGCGGAACCGGTCGCGCAGAAAGGTCATTCATGAATGCAATGTCAAAATGGAATCCCTTCCGCGAGCTGGATGAACTCCAGAGCCGGCTGTCGGGTTTCCTGGGCCGCCCGGTGCTCAAACCGGAAACGGGACGCCAGGAATTGGTGGCCGGGTCGGAGTGGTCACCGCTCGTGGACATCACCGAGGACGAACGCGAGTACCTGCTCAAGGTGGAGCTGCCCGAGGTGAAGCGCGAGGACCTGAAGGTCAGGGTCGAGAACGGCGTGCTCACCATCAGCGGTGACCGCAAGTTCGAGAAGGAAGAGAAGACGAAGAAGTATCACCGGGTGGAGCGTTCCTATGGGTCGTTTGTGCGGAGCTTCACGCTGCCCGAGGAAACCGCGGCGGACAAGGTTACCGCCGACTACAAGGACGGCGTGCTCCAGGTTCACCTGGCGAAAGTCAAACCCGCTCCGTCCACCGCGCACACCGTGAACGTCACCTGACGGAGCCGGTCCCCCGGGCGGTTTCCCGCGTGACACCGCGGCGGCGGCGGCGGAAAATACGGGCGCACGGACCCTGTCCGTGGAGCCGACCATGAAGAATGCTGTCAAACCCAAGGTGCGCCGTCCGCGGTTGCGTCAACCCCGGACGGAACGGTCGGCCGCCGTGGAACCGGCGCGGCCGACCACCATCCTGGTGCCGACAGATTTCTCCTACGCGGCGGACCGGGCGGTGCATCATGCGGTGCAGCTCGCCCGGCGGTTTCGGGCTCGCGTGGCCCTGCTGCACGTGGTCGCACCGGCGGGGTTTCCGGAGATTATCATCCCCGCGCTCCGGGTGGACCTTCCCCAACTCGTCGCCCTCTCCCGTGAGCGACTTGATCGTCTGGTCCGGCGATTTCGCATCCGCCCCTCGCATCTGGCCGTAAAGACCGGCCATGCGGCGGCTGAAATTCTCCAGTTCGCGGAGGAAACCGGTGCCGACCTCATCGTCATCGGAGCGCGCGGTCACGGGGCGTTGAAACGCGCCGTCATTGGCAACACCGCCGAACGCGTGGTACGCTTGGCGCGCTGCCCGGTGATGGTCGTCCCGCTGCCCGCCACCACGAAGCAGCAGCGGTGAGCTGAATGAAAGGCGCCCCCGTCGCCGGGCCAAAGCAATTCAGCACTACAGGAACGCAACGCGCTCCCACGTTGCTCCCGGTCCAGCTCCCGATGCATTGGCTTGAAGTCCCTGGCTGCAAATCCGCGACAAGGTGCGCCAAGTGCCGGCAAATCGTTGCCCTCCGTTCTCTCCCGCTGCTCACCCGTCAAGAGCCGTGGATTTGCTCCACACCTGACGGTTTTCAAGCCAGCCACTCCTTCCTCGACCTCGCGCGGGCCGCGCCGGTAAGGTCGCGGCGCCGTGAACATTCCGCCTGTCGAACAATTGCTGCGCGAGCTGATTGCGTTGCCGAGTGTCAACCCCGCCTTTGTGTCCGCCGGCCACCCGCACGCCGGGGAACAAAAGGTCGCCGAGTTCATTGCCACCACGGCGAAACAGGCCGGCCTCGAGGTCGAGCTGCAAGCCGTCGTCGAGGACCGCGCCAACGTGCTCGTCCGCCTCACGCCGCAGGGCCAGATCAAGCGCCGCATCATCCTCGCCCCGCACATGGACACCGTCCCCTGCGCGGACGACAAGCAACTCACCCCCGAGTTCAAGGACGGCAAGCTGTTCGGGCGCGGTGCCTGCGACACCAAGGGTTCCATCGCCGTGTATTTGCAAACGATGCTCGATCTCGCCAAGGCGGAGCGACGTCCAAAGGAAACGGAAATCGTCCTCGCCGCGCTGGTCGATGAGGAAAACGCGCAAGGTGGTTCACGCGTGCTGGGCGGCAGCTGGTTCAAAGCGGATCTCGCGATCGTTGGCGAGCCCACCAAGCTGCGCGTCGTGACCGCGCACAAGGGCGATCTCTGGCTGCGGATTCAGACGCACGGCAAGGCGGCGCACGGCTCGCGGCCGGACCTCGGCCGCAACGCGATCCTCGAAATGGCCAAAGTGGTCCAGCTCCTCGAAACCACGTACGCGAAGAAGCTGAAGGAGAAAAAGCACCCGCTGCTCGGCCACGCCACGATCAACGTCGGCAGCATCTGGGGCGGCAACCAGCCCAACATCGTCCCCGATCAGTGCGAGATCACCGCCGACCGCCGCACGTTGCCGGGGGAGACGGAGAAGCGCGTGATGCAGGAGATCCGCGAGCTGCTGAACCACCACAAACTCCGCGCCGATCTGCTGGATTTCAAAGGGATCGAGAGCCCGCCGCTGGAAACCAAGGACGACGACGAGATCGTGAAGGACTTGATGACCGAGGCGCGGCAGCACCAACCGGCGGGCGTGGATTTCTTCTGCGACGCGGCCATTCTCGCGCAGGCGGGGATTCCGAGCGTGGTGTTCGGGCCGGGTGACATCGCGCAGGCGCACACGGCGGATGAGTGGATTCTCGTGCGCCAGCTCGGCACCGCGGCCAGCATCCTCCGCCGCTTTTTCGACCGGCAGCCGTAGCCGCGCGACTTGCGAATGCGCCTCGCCTTCCTGACCCACGAGCCGTTCCATCCGCCCAGCGGGGGCGGTTCGGCCGAGGCGCTCTATCTGGTCGAGGAAATGACGCGGCGCGGCCACGAGGTGCATGTGTTCTGTCCGCAGATCGAGAACGCCGCCGAAGTCTCCGAACGCTTCAACGTCCACCTGCATCTTTTCACGAAGTGGGCGATGGGGCGCTACACCGCGTTTCGCAATTTCAAATACCTCCTCTACCCGCGCGAACTGGAGCGGATGGTCGCCACCGCGGCCGAGTCGAAGCGCTTCGAGCTGATCGTTTCGCAGCACACCATTTCGGCGGTGGCCGCCGGCCGGTTGCGCGCCCAGCTCAAGGTGCCGGTGGTGATGAACTTCCTCGATTTTCTCACCGGCTTCATGGAGACGTGGCCGGCCTGGGTGATGCCGGGATTCGTACTCCGGCGGCTGGAGCAGTTCGAAATCGACCTGCCCTCACGCTCGCTCGCGGACGGCATCATGACCGTTTCCGAGCCGCTGGCGGAGGTGTTCGCCAACGCGGGTTATCCGCTCACGCGCATCTGCCCGATTTACTACGGCTACGATGCGGAGAAGTTCCCGCTGCGCCCAAACCCCAAACCCGGAACTCCTCCTGTCGTCATCATGCACGGCTCGTTCGACCAGCATCATCTCGGGCCGATTGCGCGCGGGGCGATGCTCGAGGTGCATCGCCGCCGGCCCGAGGTGATTTTCAAGTTCGTCGGCAAACAGACCGGTACGCTGGCAAAGTTTCTGAAAAGCCTGCGCGCCGCGGCCCCGGCGATCCGGATCGAGACCCCGGGCTTTGTGGCGTACGACCAAGTGGCCGGGCATCTGGCCGGGGCGACCGTGGGCATCGTGCCGTACGAGGAGTCCAGCGGGACGCACTGCGCCTTCGTCGCCAAGGCGGTGGAGTATCTCGGGGTGGGTTTGCCCGTGGTGTCCACGCCCTTGCGGAACCTGGCGCAATACTTCAAGGATGAGCCCCGAATGCGTTTCAGCGAGTTCAATGCGGCCAGCTTCGCCGGCCAGATTCTGAGCTGGCTCGACGATCCGCTCCAGGATGACGAAACGGCGGCGGCGAGCGCGGCGGCCCGCGTACGCGAGCACCTCGACTGGCGGGCCCTCAGCCGGCGGGCGGTGGATTTTCTGGAGCAAACCAACCATGACTTCCGCTGAATCAAGGAAGGCGTTCTTCCGCCAGAGCACGTGGATGATGACGGCCACGGTCGCAAGCGGGGCATGCATGTTTCTCGTGCATCCGCTGAACAGCCGGCTGCCGCCCGGCGAGTATTCGGCCTTTGGCACCATGCTGCAGCTCCTCCAATGGCTGGCCATTCCCGCGATTGGATTGCAGATGATGTTCGCCCAGTTGTCGGCGGCGGCCGTGACCAACGATCAAAAGCTCCAACTGCACGGGGCCGTGCGCGCGGTGTTCAAAGTGACGTTGGGAGTGTGGCTGGTGCTGGCGGGCTTGCTGTTTTTCGTCCGCCAACCGTTGACAGCGGCTTGGGAACTCAGCAGCCCGCTGCTGCTCTGGCTCACGCTGGCGATCGGGTTGATGTCGCTGTGGATTCCGATGTTCCTGGGCCTGCTGCAAGGGCGGCAGAACTTTCTCTGGATGGGCTGGACGACCATGTTCAACGGGGCCGGCCGGGTGGTCTTTTGCTATCTGATCGTGCTCGCGTTGAGCGCGTCGGCCCTAGGCATGATGCACGGCGTACTGCTCGGCCTGGGCGGCACCTTGATGCTGGCGGGCTGGCACAGCCGCGAGGTGTGGGCAGGCCCGGTGGCGGCGTTTCACTGGGGCGACTGGCTCCGTCGCCTGACGCTGCTGACGCTGGGCTTCGGCCCGTTTCTCTTCCTGTTCAGCGCGGACGTGATTCTGATCAAAGCGCATTTTCCCGCCGCTGAGATGGATGCCTATGTCGCCGCCGGCACGCTGGCCCGGGCCATCGTTACTTTTACCGCTCCGCTGGCGGCCGTGATGTTCCCGAAGATCGTGCAGAGCGTGGCGCACGGCCGGTCAACCGACACGCTGAAACTCACCTTGCTGGGGGCGCTTGTGCTGGGGGCGCTCGCCGCCATCGGCCTGACCGTGATCGCGCCGTTTGTGTTTCAGTTTGTCTTTCCTGCGCACGTCGCCATCGTGCCGCTGATGCCGTGGTATGCGTGGGCGATGGTGCCGCTGGTGCTGGCCAATGTGCTGATCAATGATCTGATGGCGCGCTCGCGCTTTGTGGCGGCACCGTGGCTGACGTTGGTCGCCGTGGCCTACGGTGTGACACTGACCTTCCACCACGACTCCTTCAAGCAGGTGATCCTGATCCTCGGCGGGTTTAACACGCTGTTGCTGCTCGTCGCCGCCTGCTTCACCTGGCGGCGGCGCGCACCCCGGTCGTAATCGTCCGCGCCAAAAGCCGCGCTTGGAGCGCCACGCCCTATCTGGGGGTTTCGCCCTCGGTGCGCGATCTTGGAGCCGGTGCCCGCAGCTTCATGTAGATCCACGTCTCCAGCGGACGCAGCGGTTTCAGCCAGTTGTAGAGCGGCGAATAAACCAACCTCAACCGCACCACTGAAAGGAACATCACGAGCGACGAGCGCAGCAGGCTCTGGGTGACCTTCGAGCCGACCTGGTCGGTCCATTCCGTCGCGACCTCGATGACGTTGAAACCCGCGCGGCGCAGCACGTAGAGCAGGTTCACGTCGAAAGCCAGATCGGCGATGAGCAACTGCGCGTGAATCGTTTCAATCGCGGCACGGCGCGCGACCTTGGCCGGGCATTGCGTGTCCTTGAAGCCCATCCAGAACAACAACTCGACGATCAAATGAAAGCACCGGCTGAACGTACGCCGCACCCATGTCTGGCTCTGGTGCAACACCGAGTCCGCCAGCCAGCGCGAGCCGATCACACAATCGATCTTGCCACGGCAACGTTTGGCCAACTCGTGAAACGCCTCCGGTGAAGTCGCCCCGTCCGCATCCACATAGCCCACGAGGTCGGCCGTCGGCGCGAGCTTGAGGCCCTCGATGAGCGCGCCGCCCTTGCCGATCGGCGCGGGAAAGTTGAGCGACCGGATGAATGGATAATCCCGCGCGACCTCATCCACCACGGCCTGGGTGTTGTCCCGGCAGCCATTGAGCACGACGACCAGTTCGAAGCGGCCGCCATAGTTCGCGCGATAGTAGTCGCCAAATTCGCGCAGCACGGGACCAATCCGCGCCTCCTCATTATAGGCGGGAATCAACAGCAACAAGCTGGGCTCGGACGCGGGCACGCGCAGAGGGTGGCAAAGTCAGGAAGGTTTGGGAAGCAGGAGACCGAAGTGCTCAACCGGTTCGAAGAAGACCGGCAACACGCAGCCCAGTGACACGAGGGTTAGCAGCAGGGTCCCGTTGCTGAACTGAAGAGAGTTCCCGTGCGGCTGGTATTGTCCCGAGTCTTCGCAGAAGCTTCCAGGCGAACCTCCGCGACGACAGCGGGCGGGAAGATCAAACCAGTCCTTAGAGCAAGTTAAATGAAACTATAGCCGCAATGGGCGAACCAGTTGGC
>CAYXDZ010000153.1:0-7835 GCA_964463815.1 uncultured Verrucomicrobiota bacterium
CTGCCGACGGCGAGGCCGATGACGCTGAGCGGGCCCTGGTCTTCGAGGCTGTCGGTGGCTTTCTCGACTTTTTGCAGCGTGAGCTTGAGTGTGCTCAGGAAGTCCTCCTCGTTCACCAGCTTGCCGATCGCACCCTGGCCGCCGTTGATCTTCTGCATGATGTCGCGGAGGTTCGTCATCGCGGTGGTGGTCTCACGGTAGAGCGCCTCGTCCTTCATCAGCAACCCGAGCGTGCCCCGGCCGGCGTTGACGTCGGCCACGGCGGCCTTCGCCCCGGCCATCACTTCGCCGGCGTCGTTGATCAGGGAGTCGATCTTCTCGGTGGATTTGCCCAGCGTGCCGACCATGTCCACGGCGTCGCGGTAAAGGGTGTCGTCCATGACCATGAGGCCGAGCGTGCCCTTGCCCTCGGCGATCTGCGCGGAGATGATCTCGACGTTGCCGAAGATCGCGCCGAGCTTGCCGGTGTTGTCGCGCATGAAGTCGGAGACGGGCCCGAGGATGTCCTGCAAGCCGGCGGGGTTGATGCTCTTGGTGACGTCCTCGATGCCCTTGGCCACGCCGTCAAGCCGGGCCATGAGGGCGCTGAGGTCGGGTTGTTCCACGGTCTCAATGGTGCCGCCGATGGCGGGATCGATGAGCAGGCCTTCGGGGGAACCGAAGTCCAACTCGACGAAGTTCTGCCCCATCAAGCCGGCGAACTTGATGCGCGCCTTGCTGCTGGTGCGGATACGGTGGTCGCGGTCGATCTTCATCGAGACGCGGACGAGGTCGTTGGTGAGGGCGACGTCGCTGACGCTGCCGATGCGCACGCCGGCGAGTTTGACGGGGTCGCCAATCTTGAGGTCCTGCACGGTCTTGAAGGCGGCGGTGACCTGGTAGCCTTTGCGGAAGAAGCCGGTGCCGCCAATGGTTTCGACCAGCAGCACGGCCGCGCACATGGCCAGGGCAAAGAAGATGCCGAGGCGGGATTCGAGGGTGTTTTTCATGAGGGGGAGCGGTGGGAGGTGGTGAGACGGAAATCTACGCCGAGAAGTTTCTGCACCGAGGGATGACGCGAGGCCCGGATCTCGTCCGGCGTGCCGACGGCGAGCAGTTCGCCGTCGAAGAGGATGCCGAGCCGGTCGGCGATGCCCAGGCCCAGCTCGCGGTCGTGCGTCACCACGACCGACGTGGTGCCGATGCGGCGGTTCAACTGCACGATTTCCTCGGCGATGGTGAACGCGCTCAGCGGGTCGAGTTCGCTGGTGGGTTCATCATAGAAAATGAGGTGCGGCTCCATCACGAGCGCGCGGGCGATGGCGACGCGCTTGCGCATGCCGCCGGAGAGATCACTTACGGGACGGTCCTCCTGGCCCTTGAGGCCGACGAGCTCGAGCTTCTCCGTGACGACGCGTTCGATGTCCGGCACCGGCAACAGGCGATGCTCGGCCAGATACAGACCGACGTTCTGACCGACGGTGAGCGAATTCAACAACGCGCCCGACTGAAAGACCATGGCGAGGCGGCATTCCGCGCGGAGGGTCTCGTCATAAACCGATTTGCCGTTGACCAGGATTTCGCCCGAGTCCGGCGTCTCGAGGCCGATCAGGTGCCGGAGCAGCACGCTCTTGCCGCTGCCGGACGGGCCCATGAGCACGAACCGTTCGCCCGGGGCGATGCGGAGGTTGATGCCCTTCAAGACGGGCACGCCGGCGTAGCTCTTGTGCAGCCCCTCGATTTCGAGACCAACGTGACTGCGGACGGGAGCGGGCGCGTTCATGGGTGGGACTCCATGAACAGGAGGAACCGGGTGACGAAGTAATCCAAAATCAGGATCATCACGATCGAATTCACGACCGAGCGCGTGACGGAATAGCCGATGCCACGCGGCCCGCCGGTGGTCATGAGCCCCTGCTGGCAGGCGACGAGTCCGATGACCACGGCGAAGACAAAGCTCTTGATCAACCCGTTGAGGATGTCCTTGAACTCGACCACCTCGCTGAGGTTGTGGAAGTAGGCCTCGAACGTGATGGCGATCGAATCGTTGAAGACGGAGACGAAGCCGCCGCCCATCCAGCCGACCAGCACGGAAAAAATAACCAGCGTGGGCAGCGCGATGGCGATGGCGAGCAACCGGGGGAGCACGAGATAGTGAACCGGGTTGATGTTCATCGTGCGCAGCGCGTCGATTTCCTGATACACCCGCATCGAACCGATTTCCGCGGTCATGGCCGACCCGATGCGCCCGGCGATCAACACCGACATCATCACCGGCGCGAATTCCTTGCACATGGACAGGCCGACCAGGCCACCGATGGCGCTCGACAGGCCGCGCTCGACGAGGACCGGCCCGGTCTGGAGCGCGATAACGCCGCCGATGAAGACGGACAGAACGCAGGCCATGAGCAGACTGGCGTTGCCGATTTCGAAGAGTTGCTCGTAGATCTTCTGCCGCTCGCGCCACGCACGCGGCAGCGCCCGGAGGAACTCCAGGAAGAGCAACACTGTACTGCCGATGGACTTGAACATGGTTCGCGGGGCCAGTTATGGGGTCGAAGGTTGCGCCGGCTCAAGCGCGGCGTTGGCGGGCTCGCCCCGACCGACGGTCAGCTTGGGCAGGTAGAACAGGCGCAAGGCCCGCTCGCCGGAGGCGTGTTTCTCCCAGCGGAACAACCCGAACAAGGCCGAGGTGCGGCGGACTTCGGGCGAGGTGTCCCGGCGATACAAGTTCCACAAAAGGGACTGGCTGGACTTGCCGGCGGCGGGATTTTTCTGCGAGCGCCAGACCGACCATAGCGGCGAGAGCGAGCGGCGCAGCGAATCGCTGTTCGGCAACGCGGTCTCCAGCGGGGCGAGGATCTGCAGCGACTCGTTGCCCTGCCGGTCCTCGACATAGTGGTAAAACGGCGTGAAGCCCCGGCGGCGAAAGGTTTTGCCCGTCTCGGTGTTGGTTTCGTCGAGCGAGTCGTAGAGGAAATAGAGAGAGTTCCAGCGGAAGCGGTGCAAGTTGCCGGAGGTAACCTCCTTGCTGCGGTAGAGCGGCCCCAGCACGAACCGGGTGCGCAACGTGTCATTGTGGGCCTGTCCGTAGAGCGGCCAGACGCGGCCGCCGGTCTTGCCCGGACCCTTGGCGAACATGACGAACGGATAGGGCAGACCCCATTCGCGGTAATCGCGGGCACGGTCGTCGGTGTGGGTGAAGAACGGCCAGAGCACGGCGGTCACGTCGCGGGCCTCCGATCGCTGCGCGTAATAAAGCGGCAACACCGCGCGCTGGAGCGTTTCGTTGGGCTGGCCGATGCCGGTGTGGGATTTCAGAAACACCGGCCAGAGGTAGAAGCTCTTTTCGTGCGGACCAACGGGAATCACGTCACCGACCAGATTGGTCCGCGTGGTCAGCCCCTTTTTCTCCCGGCCGATCAACGGCCAGAGTTGCCAGCCCTTCAGTTCATCGCCGTGGCGCAGATGAAACAACGGCAGGACGTAATTGTCCGTCACCACATCCCGCTTCCGCGTCTGCACGTAGAGCGGGAACATCACCCACTTGATCTCGTCGCGGAACAACCGGTTGCGCAGCGTGCCGTAGAACGGCATCACGGCGCTGTAATCGCGCTCGGGATTGTCGGAGCGATTATGAAAATAAAACGGAAACAAAGTGAGCTTGCGGTCGCCTTCATCCGCCAGTGAGCGTCCCCCGCCAAAACTGAAAAGCTGAAGCAGGTTGAACTTGGACTCCGGCCCCATGCGGTCGTAGCTGGCCAGTTTCCAAAGGATGTCGATCGAGAGCTTGTCCGCCCCCAGGTCGTAACGGCGGGCAAAAAAGGGCGGTAGCGCCCACTCGGTGTGCGCTTCGCCTTGCTCGTGGTAATAAAACGGACCCGCAGCCTCGATGCGTCGGCCGTTCTCCAAGGTCAGACCGAACTCCTGCACCAGCGGGCCGAAAGCGGTATCGGCCGCAGTTTGAACCGGAGCAACCCACACGACGGCCATCCCGGTTAACAACCACAGGGTCAACGATTTCATGAATGAGCGGCCGGCGTTGATGGCGGTGCCAATTAGTGGGTGCCAACAGCGGCGGGTCAAGGCCGGCGGCTTGCATCTGCCATCGTTCTTGAAAGCCTGGCGAAGTCGATGCGCTACCGTTAACGGGTTGCTCTGTTTGCTGTAAATGGCTCTGACATCCGGGTTGACAATCGGGAACCGGATTTTATCTTCCGTATCGTTCAAGAGGTTTTTACCTCGGTTCCTCCGGGCCCAGTGCCGACGGTAAGTCGTCACTGGGTTTCTTTTTCTCCGGCCGGTTGCCGAAACACCACCGCCAGCAACGCCGGCAGCACCGTCAACGCCACCACCATGCAGGCCGCCACGCCGAGTGACATGACCAGGCCCAGGCTTTCGATGCCTTGATGCTGGCCGAGGATGAGACTGGAGAATCCGGCGATCGTGGTCAGGCCGGAGACCATCACCGCCTTGCCGGTGCTTTTTGAAACCAGACTCGCCGAACCCTCCTCCACGAAACGGTTCAGTAAATGAATGCCGTTCGTCACCCCGATGCCCACGACGAGCGGTAACGTCATGATATTGGCCGGATTCAAAGGCAGATCAATCGCGCCCATGATGCCCCCGGTCCACACGGCTCCGAGAAACACCGGCAGGAGCGAGAAGGCCACGAGCGACAACCGCCGGAAATGTATCGCGACCAGCACCGCGATCGCGGCCAGCGCGTAGAGTGCGGCCTCGACGTAGCTTTGCGCGAGCAGTGAAGTGTACTCCCATTGCTCGACGGGCGAACCGGTGACATTGCGGGTGACGGTGCGCAGCTCCTTAACGAACGCGCCCTGATTTTCACGCACCCAGACATCCTGCTTCGGATAGATCTGGAGCAGCCAGCGCCCGGTGACGCCGATGAACCGGTCGCGCAAGGCCGCGGGCAGGTCCTCGACCCGCAACGGCGCGCGCGTGTCCTGTCGGCGGATGGCTGCAAACGTCTCGCGCACGTCCTCGAACAGGCGCGCCTGGAACAGGGCGAGCTTATCGTCCGGGGCCGGTGTGTCCTCGTCGTTCATGCGCTGGGTCAACCTCAGGGACGACCGGCGGAGCGCCAGCAATTCAGCCTTGAGCGCTGCATCCTTGGGCGCATCGCCCACCGCCCCGGCGGCGAGTCCCATGTAGGCTCCAAGTGAGTACAACGCGGCCCCCAACTGATCCACGGCCACGCGATTCGTGTCCGGCGGCGGGAAGAGCAGTCCCCCGATGTCCCGCCGGATCTCGTCCACGAGCCGGAGCTTGAGCGATTGATCCTCGGTGAGGTAACGGCTCATATCGTCGATGCCGCCGAAGTTCACCGAACTGACTGTGGGGAGCGCGCGCAGCTTCGCCTCCAGTTCCAAGGCTTCCTCCATGCTGTCCACCTGCACCGCCGCATACAGCACGGAGCGCGAGTCCGATTCGATCAACTTGCGCGAGAGCGCCACCGCCGGCAGGTCGCGGCTCTGGAGGTTCAGCAGGTTGTAATCGAAGTAAACCCGCGGCAGATGCCAGACTGCCAGGCCGGTCACCACCACGCCGAGAGCAAGGGTGGCGACGGGATGCCGCAGGAAGAACCCCTCCAGCCGGTTCATCCACCCGGCCCGGTTGGTCTTGAATTGGTCCAGCACGTTTTGCCGCCCGCGCAGGAGCAACACCGGCAACAAGGTCATCATCGGCACCAGGGACACCAGCATCCCCCCGCCGCAGATGAGGCCCATCTCGCGGATGCCCTTGAACTCCGTGACTGCCATCGCAAAGAACGCCCCGGCCGTGGTCAGCGCGCCCGAAAAAACGCCCCGGCCGGTGTTCACCATGGCCAGGCGCATCGCCTCCCGCTGCTCAAGCCCGCGCCGCAGTTCCTCCTCGTAACGCGTGATCAGATGCACCCCGAAGTCGATCGCAAGGCCGATCAAAATCGGCGCGAAGGTGATTGTCAGGATGTTCAGATGACCGACGACCAGCGTGGTGTAACCCATCGTCAGGCCCAGGCCGACCAACAGGCAGCACACCGCTTTGATGGGCCGGCCGGTCTCCTGGTAGCCAAAAATGAAAATCAGCCCGCACAAGACAAACGCCACCACTGAAGCCCGGAGCGAGTCGCGCTGGGATTGCTGCATCTCGTCGAACTCCAGGAGGTTCTCGCCCGTGGCCCCCACCGTCATCCCCGGCACCTCCAGTTTCGTATCGGCAATCAAAGCGCGCAGCCGCCGGATGGCGTCATTCACCACCGCGCTGCTTCGCGCCCGGACGGTCACCAGATACAGACTGTCGTTGGCAAACGTGATGTACATCTGGCTCTCCGCCTCCCCCCCGCCGCCGAACAACGCCGCCAGTCCCGGCGACGGCGGCACGCCGGGCCGCGCCAGACTGTCGGCCGCCTGATCCAGAATCCGCCGGATCGCGGGCAGGGCGCTGATCAACTCGAGGTTGCTGGCGGTGGCACTCTGATCGGCGGTGCGAATCTGCCGGTTTAGCAGGTTGACCAGCGAAACCAGATTGGTTGCCTGTGTGAATTGGTCGAGAAACGGGCGGTAAGTTCGCAACCGGTCGCCCAGCTCCCGCAAGTCCTGCTCGGGCAGAAACAGCAGCGCCTTGTCGCCCAGCAACTTCAGGTCACCCTTGTAAAAGACATCGGTGAAAAGATTCGTCTCCGCCTCCAGTTTCGCGCCCAGCCGTTCGACAAACTGCCGGTTGCGCTCGCGGCTTTCGCTCTCGACGACCACCACCATCTCCTTCTGCAACGGGAACTCCTGGATCAGCTCCAGGTAATTGCGGTGCTCCTCGTCGTCGGCGCTCACCAGATCGCTGCGATCCAGCTTAAACTCCAGCCGGTTCGCCGTGAAAATCACCGCCAGCACGAACAGCAACAACTGCGGCACCACCCACCACCGGGGGTGCGCCATCACCGAGTCCGCCAGCCACACAAGCCAGCGCGGGGGCTTGTCTTGGCGTGGCTGGCTCATGGCGTGAGTTGGGAAAACAATGATTCCGGCCCGCCCGCCTGGCTTAATCGCCCGGCGGCATTTCCGCATTGTGCGCCACGGATTTCACGTCATCGTGATCGTCGAGCAAATCGATCAGCTCCGTGAGCGCCCCCGCCGTGGCCGCATCCGCGACCGGCACGGTCGTCAACGGAAGCTGCGTCACTTCGGCGACTTCGCACGGAATCTGATGCCGCTCCAGTTGTTGATGAACGGCCTCGAAGTGCGCCGGATCGGTCAGGATTTCGTAGCCGTTCTCGTCGGCCTTGAAATCCTCGGCCCCCGCCTCGATGGCCAGACTCATCAACGTTTCCTCGTCCGCCCGGTCGCGCGCCACGATCAACTGGCCCCGGCGTTGGAACAGCCGCGACACCGCGCCCGGCGTGGCGATGTTTCCCCCGTGCTTGGTGGCCAGGTGCCGCACGTCCGCCGCCGTCCGGTTGCGGTTGTCTGTGCTGACCTCGACCAGCAAGGCCACGCCCCCCGGGCCAAAGATCTCGTAGGTCAACTGGTAGAATGTCACGCCCTCGCCGCCGCCGGTGGCCTTGGCGATGGCGCGCTCGATGTTGTCGGCCGGCAGGCTTGCCGCCTTGCACTTCATGATGACCATCCGCAGGCGCGCGTTATGGGCGGGGTCGCCGCCGCCCTCCTTCGCCGCCACGATCAACTCGCGGGCCAGCTTGGAAAAAACCTTGCCGCGCTTGGCGTCCGCCGCGCCCTTCGCCCGCTTGATCTGCGTCCATCGATTATGTCCGGCCATGTCTTCTGGAATGAATCGTTGCACCGGCCGCCGGCCGGTCGCCGGATTCCAGCACACCGCCGCGAGGAGGGGCAATCCTTTGT
>CAYXDZ010000154.1:0-1270 GCA_964463815.1 uncultured Verrucomicrobiota bacterium
CCACCTGTTCCAGCGAATAGCCGGTGGCCCGGGCCGGTGTGGACTTTCTTCGCTGCGCGGTCATGAAGTCCTCCGCGGGTTGAAGGTGGACTTGGCGGCGAGTTGCTCCCATTGCGCGCGGTCCTCGGCGTTAATCTCCTCGGGCACGGCCATGCTGATCACCGCATAGAGATCGCCCCTAGCGCCGCCTTCGGTGGGCAGGCCGCGACCGCGCACGCGGAGTTGCTGACCGGGTTGCGTGCCGGGTGCGATCTTGAGGCTCACACTGCCATCAAGCGTGGGCACACTCACGGTCGCCCCCAGCACGGCCTCCCACGGTGCCAACTGGAGATCGTGATACAAATCCGCTTCCTTCACCCGGAAATCAGGATGCCGCGCCAGCCGCACGCGCAGGAACAGGTCGCCCGCCGGCCCGTCATTCAGGCCGGGGCTTCCTTTGCCGGCCACGCGGATCAACCGCCCCTCGGTCGCCCCGGCGGGAATGCGCACGCGGAAGGTGTCGGCCACGGCCCCGCCCGCGTCATCCGGCCGGCGCAGGGAAATCTGCCGCACCGAGCCGTTAAGCACTTCGTGGAGCGTGACCAGAAGATCGCTTTCCACATCCGGCCCGCGTTGCGGTCCTGCGGCCTGCTGGCGAAAGCCGCCTTGACCGCCAAACCCCGTGGCATTGCGAAACCCTTCATGCCCGCCGAAGAATTGCTCGAAGAAATCACTGAACCCGGTGCCGCTGAAGTGAAACTCCTCGTGCATTCCCTCCGGGGCCCGCCCGCCCCGCGGCTGCCAGCCGGGTGGTGGGGCTCCCTGCTTCCAGTTCACACCCAGCGCGTCGTACTTCTTGCGCTTCTCGGGATCACCGAGCACCTCGTAGGCTTCGTTGATCTCCTTGAACTTTTCCTCGGCCGACTTCTTGTCCTGGGCAACGTCCGGGTGATACTTCCGCGCCAGCTTGCGGAAGGATTTCTTGATCTCGTCATCGGTCGCCGACTTCGGCACGCCGAGGATTTTGTAGTAGTCTCGAAATTCAACAGCCATATCGCTGGGCGATGTATGCCAGAGGTTTCGTGATTTGGCAGACCAATTTTTGGCGAACTCTGGTTCCGTCGGCCGGCATCAGATTCTACCGGATCAACGCGGCCAGGGCGCGGACCAGTCTGAGGGCCTGGGGAGAATCCGAGTGAACGCACAGGGTTTCGATCTGCAAAGCCAGCCGTCGGCCGTCCCTCGCGGTGAGGCCCCGGCCGGCCAGCAAATCGCCGACTCGAAGCACCGA
>CAYXDZ010000154.1:1370-7770 GCA_964463815.1 uncultured Verrucomicrobiota bacterium
GCGTGATACAACGCGCCGTGGAGTTTGATGTGATTCAGGCGCACCCGCTCGCTGGTGGCGATTTTTTCCAACGCGCCGACCTGCTGAAGAAGGAGCAACTCCAGTTCATCCGCGGCGATGCGAACCAGTCCCCGGCCCCGATCCGCGCGGGTCCACGGGCCGGGATGCGCGCCCAGCTTCACGCCAGATTGTTTCGCGAGCCGGACACACGCGCGCATCGACTGGACATCACCGGCATGGCCGCCACACGCGACGTTGGCAGACGAGATCCAGCGCATCAGCGCCCGGGTGCGGCCGAGCGGTTCGCCTTCGCCGAGATCACAATTGAGGTCGAGCTTCATTCGCGTTCACGTGACCAGTTTGAAGCGCACCCGGGTTCCCGGCCGGCACTGGGTCAGCCACGAAAGATCCTCCGGCTCGACCAGACCAATCTTCGGATAGCCGCCCACCGTCGGGCCGTCACGCATGGTCACGATCGGTTGCCCCAGCGGCGGCACCTGGATCGAACCGACCAGCACCGGTTCACTGGGAATCTGTTGCTTTGCCGGAGCGAGACGCGTTCCTTCGAGCCGGTACCCGACCCGGTCGCTTTGCGGGCTGACGGTCCAGGCTTGTTGAAAGAACACCGCGCGATCCGCCTGACCAAAATAGTCCCACTGTGGCCCCGGCCAAACACGTAGCGCCGGTGGGTGGGCATAGTCGTGTCGTTCGTCCGTGGCAAGCGCACGCCCGGCGACGCCGCGCGGCAACGTGAGCCGGCTTTCGCCAACCCGGCTCAGGACATTGCCGTTCGCCAGCGCGCTGCCAATCCGGCCCCGCGGATAGACACTCGCGCTGCCAAAGTAGCGCGGCGCGTCAAAGCCGCCCTCGACGGCCACGTAGGTCCACAACCCTTTGCGCGAGGCGGGAAAGACGATCTGCTCGCCAGCTTGCGCATGCACCATTCGCCAGAGCGGTCGGTTGCATCCCGCATCCGCACCGGTGATGACGAGCCAGGAGGTGCGCAATACTTCGAGCTGCGCGCCCTGAAGCAGAAGTTCCAGGACGGGCGCGTTGGCTGGGTTGTCCAGCAGCCGGTTCGCCCAGTCGGCGGCATGGTCATCCATCACCCCTCCGGGCGGCACGCCGAACCGCGCGAAACCGGGCCGCCCCACATCCTGAAGGGACGCCCCCAAACCGGTGCGAACCACCTTGAGCACTTCAACGCTCACAACGGACCCGCCTCCACGGGCACGAACTTCACCCGGTCTCCGGGTTGCAGAAAGAACACCTCGCGGGGATCGGTGTCGGCCGCGAGATCATCATGCGCGAACAGACGAACGTCGGTGCGGCCGATGAGATGCCAGCCGCCGGGACTGTCCACCGAGTAAATGCCGGTGTGCTCGCCGCCGATGGCCACCGAACCTGCGGGCACGCGCGGGCGGGGCGTGGACCGGCGCGGGGTGTGCAGTTGGGGATTCAAGCCGCCGAGATAAGGGAACCCCGGCGAGAAACCCAGCAGGTGAACGAGGTAAACCGGTTCGCAGTGCAGCTTGATGACTTCGATAATCGGAAGGTTCTTCCCGGTCGCCAACTCAGCGAGGTCGGCACCGTCGTAAACCACCGGGATGGTCTTGACCGGTGCTTCCGGCACGGCATCCAGCGCCAGCCCGGAGACTTGATCCGCGATGTAGCGCCCGAGCCAGGGGAGGTTCTCGCGTTGCGCGGGATCGAAGCGGAGCAGCAATGTCGTGAATCCGGGCACGCACTCGATCAACCCGGCCGGGGGATTCCGCTCCAGTTCGGCGCGAATGGCGCGGCACCTTCGGAAGGACGTTTCACCAGCCACGTCGGCAAAACGCAGCACCACGGCGGACGGACCATAGCGAACCCACTCAACCATGTGGAAACGCCACCACGCGACCGCCGGTGCCGTCAAGCGTGCGCTGACAACCGGCCGGACTCGAGGCATGCCTTGGGTGGCCACGAAACAGCCCGCTTGCCAACAAGTGTGTTAAGCGGTTGGCAGCATCGCGCGATTGTGTCAAACCTCTCCCATGCGCATCGATTCCCACCAGCACTTCTGGCGTTACTCGACGGAGCTGTATCCCTGGATTCAATCCGACTGGCTCATCCGTCGTGATTTCCTGCCGGCAGATTTGGAGCCATTGATCAACGCCGTCGGCATCGACGGCACTATCGCCGTGCAGGCCCGGCAATCGCTGGAAGAAACAAGCTGGCTGCTGGAACTCGCGGATCAATCACCGTTCATCAAAGGAGTGGTCGGCTGGGTTGACCTGTGCTCGCCCGAGGTCGGACAGCAATTGGAGCGCTTTGCCACGCATCCCAAATTCGTCGGCGTCAGACACGTCGTGCAGGATGAACCGGACGATGACTTCATGCTCGGCCAGGATTTTCAGCGCGGGATCGCGGCGCTGAAGGCGTTTGGCCTGACGTACGACATCCTCATTTATCCCAGGCAACTGCCGGCGGCCATCCAGCTGGTGGAAAAATTCCCCGAGCAGCCTTTCGTCCTCGATCACCTTGCCAAGCCACCGATCAAAGCTGCCGGGATTGATCCCTGGCGGGAGCACATCCAGACACTCGGTGGCTTGCCAAACTGCTGTTGCAAGGTGTCGGGCCTGGTCACCGAAGCCGACTGGACCAACTGGAAAGCGGCAGACTTCAAACCCTACCTGGACGTGATCGCCGAGGCATTTGGAATGAATCGACTGATGTACGGCTCGGACTGGCCGGTGTGTTTGCTCGCGGGCAGTTACGAACGCGTGTTGGGTCTCGCCGTCGATTTTGCGAAGCAATTCAACCAAGCCGATCAGGGCAGGTTCTTCGGTGGTAACGCGGCGAAGTTTTACTGCGTGACTTAGGCAAGGATGCAGTCGGTCTGGGAATTTGAAAGCGCCGGCGTGAAGCGTCGGAAGAGTCAGGCCCAGCGGGCCGGCCTGTTTATAGATTTCCCGGCGGGAAAAACCCAGCTCCAGCGGAGCGGCCGGTTGTGGGAGGTCGCTCCGCTGGAGCTTGGGTTCCGAATGCTTGGTCGTTCTATAAACAGACGGCTCCTAACTGAGCCAGCTGCCCGGGTTGGAATTTTTGAGGCAGACTCTTAGCGTCGGTTCCGCTGCGGCCGCTCCGTCTGATTTTTATGTAAGATTCCAGTTGCCGCCCTGGTTTAAGCAGCTGGCATGCATGCTTCATCGGCAAACTGGCTCGGTCGGGAAAAGCACACTTCAATCGGGGCAACGGGCAGCGTCGACGGCGGCTGTCGCGGCCAGTGCGGCCAAATACTGCTGGCGGACGATCACCCGCTGATCCGTGAGGGATTGGCGTGCCTGCTGGCCAGGCATGGTGATTTCGAGGTGATCGCACAGACTGGAACCTGCATCGAGACGCGCGCGCTCATCAGCCGCCTGCAGCCCGATGTCGTGGTGCTTGATCTGTTCATGAATGGCTTCGGCGGCGTGGGCCTGGTGGAAGAACTCTGCCGGTCGCAGCCCGGCGTGAAGCTGCTGCTGCTCGCCGAACACGAGGAAGCAATCTACGCGCCCGCCTGCTTCCGCGCCGGCGCCGCGGGCTACATCATGAAAAACCGGCCGGTCGCGGAGATCCTGGTCGCTTTGGAGCAGGTGGCTAGGGGCGAGCGCTACGCGTCCCCCGAACTGCGGCTTATCCTGTTTGAAACCCAACGGACCCATGCTGGAACGGGCGCCGGCCGGGGCGCAGGTGAACTCTCCGCCCGCGAACTGGATGTGTTTCACCTGCTGGGAGTGCGATTGACCACACCGGAGATTGCCATCCGGATGTCGCTGAGCGGAAAGACCATCGAATCCTACTACGACCGGTTGAAGCAAAAGCTGGGTTGCCCATCCATGCGCGAACTTCACATACAAGCCCAGGAATTCGCGCGGGCGATTCCAAGTTAACCGACCCGTTACTGTCGGAATTCCCGACACTTCCCAGCGCAGAATCAGGGCAGGCCCCCACAGACAGTCCAGCGATTTGAAGCCACACTTTTCACACGATGCTGCGGGTTCGTTGCGCCTTCCAAACGGTGCGCCCGCCGCAATCAAACCAAATACATCCCCATCAAACTCATGAATACCTCATCTCTAAGCTCGTTGAAACGGGCCGCGCTCATCGTCGCGGCCACCGGGCTGCTGCTGCCCTCAGCCCATGCGATAAGCTGGGTACAGTGGTCGTCCGCGTCGGGTGGCAACAATCATTGGTATGGTTTGACCGTCTCCGCAGGAACCTGGCTCGACGCGCGCGCAGAAGCGCTGTCCAGCTTCGCCGGTTCAGCCACAGATCTCGTAGCCATCAATTCCGAGGCAGAGCAAACGTTCCTTACCGGCGCATTCGGCGGCAGCGGCTTCCTATGGATTGGCTTGAGCGACCAGGCAACCGAGGGCAATTGGAGCACCTGGTCGAACGGCGAAGCTGTCACCTACAGTAACTGGTCAGCCGGAGAGCCCAACGACTATCAGCCTGCAGGGGGCGAGGACTTCGCGGCCATGAACTGGGGATCAGGCGGTCTTTGGAACGATCTGAACGGGGATCCCTTGTATCCCAATCGAGGGATTGTCGAGCGCGTGGATCCTGTCCAACCCCCCATCAACGGCGTTCCCGACGGTGGCGCGACCGCGGCGCTGCTGGGCAGTGCCATGGTTGGCCTCGCCTTCCTCCGGCGCCGTCAGGTTGCCGCCTGAGTTCGGCTACCGCAGTGGAGTGTATCAAGCTAACGGGCCGCCCAACCGGGCGGCTCGTTTTGCTTCTTACCGCCAAGCTGGCAAAATACCTTTCCACTTGATTGTAAGATTCCCGGGTGAACCACGGTTTAACAGACTGGCGACCCATGCGGCTTCTCGTCCAGAATGCCCATCACCGCCGAACTGTTGATGAATCCATCTTTGACCAACGACGATTGTCCGCCGGATTTGATTCCGACGCGCAAGAGTTTGTTGGGCCGCCTCAAGGACTGGGAGGACAACGAAAGCTGGCGGACGTTTTTCGACACGTATTGGAAGCTCATCTACGGCTTTGCCATCCAGCGCGGTCTGAGCCACGAGGAGGCCCAGGAGGTCGTCCAGGAAACGGTCGTGGCGGTGGCGAAGCACATTGGCAAGTTTCATTACGATCCGAAAGTGTGCGCTTTCAAGACCTGGCTGCTGGGCGTCACACGATCGAAAATTGCCAACCAATTTGCCCGCCGTGCGCGCCACCCGGCGGCCAGCTCATCGCCGGAGGATTCCTATGCCACCCCGTTGCTGCATCAGATTCCCGACGCGCAATCCGGCCCATTGGAACAGGCGTGGGACGCGGAATGGCAAAAGAACCTCATGGAAGCCGCCATCCACCGCGTCAAACGTCGCGTGTCCATCGAGCAATACCAGATGTTCGACCTGTTCATGCTCAAGCAGTGGCCGGCGCGAGACGTGGCCAAAACCTTGGGCGTCAGCGTCGCGCACGTCTATGTGGCCAAGCATCGCATCGCGAAACTCGTGCGGAAGGAGTTGGCGGCGTTGGAGGCGAAAGAAATTTTACCTGAAAGTCGCAACCGATAAGCAAAAAGTGAAACCACCGATGGACGCGGATCAACCCCGATGGGCCGGATCTTTCGGCCAGACGGCAGATGAAGTCCAAGCAATGGGGACCCATTGCTTCCTCCCCCTGAACCGGAAGGGCGGGACTCCTGCCGCCCGGTCTCACTTCGAGGCGACAAGCGTGTCGCCGTTCCGTTCATGGCCCCAACTCACGTCAAAATTTTGGAAGTGTTCGCTCCCCCTGAACCCGGTAGCAGCGGACGTGAGTCCGCTCCAACTGATTGCGCGCAGAAGTCAGAGCCGGCTCACGCCGGCTGCCACGGTTCGGTGGTTAAATGCTTCTCCAAGCTGAGGCCATGAAACTGGAATACCAAAGCCGCTGGCTGCGCGTGCTCCTCGAAATACTCCCGGTCTCGCCGGCGATCCGCCGTTACCGGGCGCTGCCCCCACCGCTCGAAGCGCCCACCGGGCGCTTGCTCCGGCGGAAAATCCTTCGCAGGCTTCGGCAACCCGAACCGCGCACGACATGAGCAACTTGTCCTCACCGACAGGATCTCCTCCGGATGGAAGCCACTCCGCGGGAGGCACCACAGCTCTGGCTCCGCCGCGCGTGCCGGATCACGAACTGATCCGCCGCATCGGCCGCGGCGCCTACGGCGAGGTCTGGCTCGCCCGCAGCGTCACCGGCGCGTTCCGCGCGGTGAAGATAGTCCACCGCCAATCCTTCGATCACGACCGACCGTTCGAGCGTGAGTTCGAGGGCATCCTCAAATTCGAGCCAATCTCGCGCCAGCACGACAGCCAGGTGGACATCCTCCACGTGGGCCGCGGCGACGACTGTTTCTACTACGTGATGGAACTGGCCG
>CAYXDZ010000155.1:0-7738 GCA_964463815.1 uncultured Verrucomicrobiota bacterium
CAGGGATTTCAAAGCGTCGTTCAAGCTGGCGGTCGCGGTCAACCGGGAGAGCGGCCGGATGAAGGGTTGAATTTGCGCCTCCCGCCGGCTCGGCATCATGGCGACGATCTCCTTGAAGTTCACGTAACCGGCAATGCCCTCGATGGTGCCATCCTGCGAAACCGGGTAACGGGTGTGAAGCGAGGAAGCCGCCGTCTCGAAATTGACGATGTTCGACTGGCGCGCGTCAAAGAGCATCATCCGATCGCGCGGGACCATCACGGAGTCCACCGTCGAGTGACGCAGCTTGGTGGCGTTGATGATGATGTTGCCCTCCTCCGGACTGATCAGCAGTTCGTGGCGCGCCATGTCCGCCATGGTCCGCAGATCGGCAATGCTCATCCGGCGCTTGCCGCCCTCGCGTTTGAAGGGGCGAAACAGCCATTCAGTCAGCGCGATGATCGGGGTGAGCGCCGTCGTCATAAACCGCAGCAACGGAGCGGCCAGCGGCGCGAGCCGTTCGGCGTGGCTGACGCCAATGACCTTGGGAAGAATTTCCGTTCCCAACAGCACCACGATGGTAAAGATCACGGAGAACAACCAGATCCACTCGTCGCCGAAAATTTCATCGAACGCGCTGCCGGCAACCGTCGCTCCGCCGGTATGCGCCACGGTGTTCAAGATCAGGATGGCGGCGATCGGCCGGTCGATCCGTTTGCGCATGTTTTGCCAGACCTCCGCATAGCGGTGCCCCTCCTTGCGCTTGCCCTCC
This sequence comes from uncultured Verrucomicrobiota bacterium, assembly GCA_964463815.1. Classification (GTDB taxonomy): domain Bacteria; phylum Verrucomicrobiota; class Verrucomicrobiia; order Limisphaerales; family RI-55; genus RI-55. Next base: position 752 of record CAYXDZ010000155.1, read on the forward strand.
AGATGCACGTCGTCGAGGCTCAGGAGCGTGGCTTCCAATACCGAGCAGACGAAGGAGACGATCACGGCGGTGGCGCAGGCAATGATGAAGATGGTCATGGAGGGATTAAGCTGCGGTTCAGACTAATCGGGGACTTTATTGTTCGATTTTTGAAGTTTGGCAAACGGGCGTGAAGTGAAAGAGCTGCGTGGCGAAGGCCGCCACGTCGAGATAAAGCCCGCGCGTTTGCAACTCCTCGCCCGAACGCTGGAAAATTTCCTCAGCAAGCAAGTCCTGGAGCCGCCAGTCGTGCGTGGCAATCGCCGGCACCGTCAACGGCGCGTAGCACTGGCTGCGGTGCGGTGCGAGATTCACGACGACCAGGAAGAACTCATCCGACGCGGCCTGCCATTGCCCAAGAACGAACCAGCTCGCGGTGGGATTCTCCGCCCAGGCGCGCCGCGCGGCCAACACCGTGCCGGCACCCCGGCCGATTGCCGTTTTCTTCAGCACCTGGAGCAACCGCTCATAGCCGGCCCGCACCACAGGATCGATTTCCTCGGTTTGGCGACGGACCAGTTGCACCGGGGTCCGAATTTTCCAACCTTCGAGCTGGCCTTCCTGCAACAGCCGCAAACCCGGCACGCCGAGAATCACCAGCGCCGCCGCCGTGTTGGCCTCCGGTGCGAACCGCTCCGCCACGCGCCGTTCGTCGTGGTTTTCGAGAAAATGCGCCCCGTGGTCCAGCCAGTCCGCGGATTGGAGGATGACGGATTGCGCCGCATCGGGCTGATCGAACAGCGCGTCCATGACAGGTTTGTGATAGGCGAAATCAAAACCGAGTTTCAGCAGGTCGCGTTCACGGTTCCAATACGCCTCGGCGAGGAAAAGAAACTCCGGCCGCCGGCTCCGTACGGCCGCAGTGGCTTCCGCCCAAAACTCACCGGTTGCCCGTTCCCCCCGGCACGGATGCGCCTGCCAGGTTTCGTTGAACACCTCGGTCAGCAGGAGCATCGCCATGTCGCACCGCAGGCCGTCGCAAACGTCAGCGAGTTGCGTGAGTTCCAGCACCAGCAAGGCCCGGGTGTCACCCCGGCGGTGATCAAGCTGCACGGTGTCGGTCCAGGGTTCAAAAAAAGGATCACGCCCGTGGCACAACCGCAGCGGAGACTCCGCCGATCCGCCCACCAGCGAGCCGGCATCCGCCGTGTCGGACTGCACGAACAGCTCGGGCTGGTTGGTGACCCAGGGATGATCCAGGCCGAGGTGGTTCGGGACAAAATCGAGGATCAGCTTCAGTCCGTGCTCGTGCAATTGCCGGCGGAACTTCTGGAGCGCGGCATCGCCCCCGAGTTCACGCGGCACCCGGTACTCCGCAATCGCGTACGGTGAACCGCCGACATCGTCCTCCGTCCAGCCGGGCAACGCCTTGTCATATTCCCGGCGCAGGTCCGTGGATTCGAGCGCCTGACGGCGTGCGCGCGGCCCGGTCGTCCAGACACCCAGCAACCAGATATGGGTGAAGCCCAGCTCCCGCCAGCGTTCAAACTCCGCCGCCGGCACCTGCCCGAGATGAACGCGCCGGCCCACGCGCTCCGCCAGTTCGCGCAACCAGCAGCGGGTGTTGATCTGATACAGCAAGGGCGCCACCCCCGCCCCGCCCCGCGCAACCGGCCGGCTCACGAGTTGAGCACCTTCATGGCCTTCTTCACGTTATCCACGCGCAACACGAGCAGCCCTTTCTTCACGCGCGGATGCGTGGCGGAATACAGGTACTCCACGTTGACGCCGCCCTTGGCCAGCTTGTGGGAGATCGCCGCGAGCGAACCCGGTTTGTTGTCGCCCTCGACCAGCAGCACCTCGTCATCCACCACGAGGGTGCCGTGCTCCTCGAAAAGCAACATCGCCTTGCGGGGATCGCTGACGACGAGGCGGATGACAACATGGTCAACCGTGTCGCTGGAGGTGATCGCGTAGATGTTGATCTTCGCCGCACTCAGGGCGTCGCACACCTTGGCGAGGGTGCCGGGGCGGTTTTCGAGGAAGATGGCGAGCTGGGTTCCGATTTCCATAACGTGTTGATCAAAGAGGAAACGCCCGGCTTCTGCAAGCCGGGCGTTCGTGATCTGTCGGCGGCTGACGACCTGGTTTAGAAGCCGCCCTTGGGCGCGGGACTGGCCTTTTCCTCGGCCAGTTCATGCACCGGTTTCGAGGCGGGCTTGGCCTCGGCCGGATGCGGGATCACGCACCAGAATTTCTTCACCGCGTCCGCCCAGTTTTTCAGAATCTCATTGGCGCGCGGCGATTCGGTCTTTTCGAGGTGCTCGTAAATGAGCGCCTGCACCTGCTTCTGCGCGGTGGGATCGGTCAACGGCTCGATGCCGACCATCGAATTGTTGTAATTCCGTTCCAGATCACCACGTTCGTCATAGACGTAGGCCCGGCCGCCGCTCATGCCCGCGCCGAAGTTCCGGCCGGTCGAGCCGAGAATCACCACGGTGCCGCCGGTCATGTACTCGCAACCATGATCGCCCACGCCCTCGACCACGGCGACGCCGCCGGAGTTGCGCACACAAAACCGCTCGCCCGCGCGACCCGCCGCGAACAACCGCCCACCGGTGGCTCCATAGAGACAAACGTTGCCGATGATCATGTTGTCCGCCCACACGAAGTTGCAGCCGTCCGGCGGACGAATGACGATCTCGCCGCCGTTCATGCCCTTGCCCACGTAGTCGTTGGCTTCACCGTAGAGCTTGATGCGCAAACCCTGCGCGAGGAAGCAGCCGAGACTCTGGCCCGCGCTGCCGCGCAACGTGAGATCAATCGAACCTTCTGGCAGCCCCTTGTCCCCGTGTGCGTAACCGATGATGCCCGAGCAGCGGGTGGCCACGTTGCGGTGGGTGTTGTTGATCTTGTAGTTGAGCTTTGCCTTGCCCTTGCCGGTGAGCGCGTTCTTGGCATCGAGCGAAATCTTCATATCCAGCGGGCTGTCACTGAACCGCTCGTTGCGCTCGCGCGTGTGAATGCGCGTCTGCGCCCCGGTCGGATCGACCTGATACAGCAGCTTGTCGAGATTGATGTTCGCGATCTTGCCGCGGATTTCCTCGGGGAAATCCTCGAGCGGCCGGCGCTCCAGCAGATCGGTGCGGCCCACGATGTCGTCGAGCTTGCGGAAGCCGAGCCGGGCCAGGATCTCGCGGACTTCCTCGGCCACGCCGTTGAAGAAGGCAACTACGTTTTCGGGCTTGCCCCGGAACTTGAGGCGCAATTTCTCGTCCTGCGTCGCCACGCCGACCGGGCAGGTGTTGAGATGGCAGACGCGGAACATCGCGCAACCCGCGGCGATCAACGCGGCGGTGCCGAAGTTGTACTCCTCCGCGCCCAAAATGGCGGCCATCACAATGTCCCAACCCGTCTTCAGGCCGCCGTCCGTCCGCAGCACCACGCGCGAACGGAGATCGTTCAACATCAAGGTCTGGTGGGCTTCGGCGACGCCGATCTCCCACGGGCCGCCCGCGTGCTTGATCGAGCTTTGCGGCGAAGCCCCGGTGCCGCCGTCGTGACCGCTGATGAGCACCACGTCTGCATACGCCTTGGCCACACCGGCGGCAACAGTGCCGACGCCGGCCTCGGCCACGAGCTTGACGCACACCTTGGCGCGCGGGTTGACCTGTTTGAGGTCATAAATCAACTGCGACAAATCCTCGATCGAATAAATGTCGTGGTGCGGCGGCGGCGAAATCAACGGCACACCCGGCATGCTGTGACGCAGCTTGGCGATGTAGTCGCTGACCTTGTGGCCGGGCAACTGACCACCCTCGCCGGGCTTCGCGCCCTGGGCCATCTTGATTTCCAACTCCTGCGCGCTTGCCAAGTACTCCGGTGTCACACCGAAGCGACCGGACGCCACCTGCTTGATGGCAGAGCTCGGGTTGTCGCCGTTCTCGCGCACGGTGTAGCGTTCCTGATCTTCACCGCCCTCGCCGGAATTGGACTTGCCGCCAATGCTGTTCATCGCGATGGCCAGGCATTCGTGGGCCTCCTTCGAAAGCGCACCCAGGCTCATGCCGGCGGTCGTGAACCGCACGCGGATGTTCTCAATCGGCTCGACTTCCTCGAGCGGCACCGCGGTGGCCGGCTTGAAGCGCAGCAGATCGCGCGGCGAAACCGGCTCGCGGTTGACCACAGTCTGCATGTAGCGCAGGTATTCCTCGCGCTGACCTTTGCGCAGGAAGCCGTGCAACGCCTGCACGACGCCCTTGTTGAAGGCGTGAAACTCACCGCGCCCGCCGGGCAGCACCTTGTAGTTGCCGCCCTCGTCGAGCACGGCCGACTCCGGCGCGGCAAACGCACTTTGATGCCGGCGCAACGCATCCTGCGCGATCTGCTCCATCGTCACGCCGCCGATCTGGCTGATCGTACCGAAGAAGCAGCGGTCCAACACTTCTTGGGAGATGCCGAGAGCCTCGAAAATCTGCGCCCCCCGGTAGCTGGAGATCACCGAGATGCCCATCTTCGACATGATCTTGAGAATGCCCTTCTCGATGGCGTTGCGGTAGTTCGCCAGCGCCTGCTCGAGCGAATGGCTCTGCCAGTCACCCGCCTCGACCGACTGCCGGATGGTGTCGATCGCGATGTACGGATTCACCGCCGACGCGCCGAACCCGATGAGACACGCGAACTGATGCACATCCCGCGCCTCGCCGGTTTCGCAGACGATGGAGGCCCGCATCCGCTTGCCGGCGCGGATGAGTTGATGATGTACCGCCCCGACGGCGAGCAGCATGGGCACGGGCACGTTGTCCGCGTTGGTCTGGCGGTCGGTCAAAATGATCACGCACTTGCCGGCATCGACCGCCTGTTCCGCCTGCTGGCAAATCGAATCGATAGCGGCGGCCAGATCCGGTGCGCCTTTCTTGGCGGAGAAATGGCAGGGAATCGTCACGGACCCAAAATCCCTCTCGCCGGGAATTTCCCGCAAGGCCGCCAGCTCGTATTCGAGCAGGAAGGGGGAATCGAGCTGGATCACCCGGGCGTGTTCCTCCGATTCCTCGAGCCACGAGTTGCGATGGCCCATGCACGTCGAGTGCGACATCACGATGTGCTCGCGGATGCTGTCAATCGGCGGGTTCGTGACCTGCGCGAAGAGCTGCCGGAAATAACTGTAGAGCAGCTTGGGCTTTTTCGAGAGCACCGCCAGCGGCGTGTCATCGCCCATGGAACCGATTGCCTCGGCACCGGTGTCCGCCATCGGCTTGAGAATGTCCTTCAACTCCTCGGTGTCCCAGCCGAACACGATTTGCTGGAGGGTGAGATCAAGGATGTTGACGGGGTTGTGCTTCGCGCCAAAAGGGCGGGCGTGCTTGGTGAGCGAAAAGATATTCTTGTCGCACCATTCCCGGTAAGGCGCGCGACCGGCGACGAGCCGCTTCACCTCGTCGTTGTCCAGGAACTTCCCCTCGCGGGTATCGATGGCGATGATGCACCCCGGCCCCAGCCGGCCCTTGCGGACAACCTTCTTCTCATCCAGTTGTACGATGCCCGCTTCGCTGCCGAAGACGACCAGACCGTCGTCGTAAATCTTGTAGCGACCGGGCCGCAGGCCGTTGCGATCCAGCGTGGCGCCGACATACCGGCCGTCGCTGAAAACCACCGCCGCCGGACCGTCCCACGGTTCGTTCAAGGTCGAGTGATACTGGTAGAAGGCGCGGAGCTGCGGGTCCATGTCCTTCATTTTCTCCCAAGCCTCGGGGATCAGCATCATGACGCTGTGCAGCACGCTGCGTCCGCTCAGTTCCAGCAACTCCAGCGCATTGTCGAGCGCCGAGGAATCCGAACCGCCCGGGGGGATGACCGGCTTGAGATGCTCGACCTGATCTTTCCAGACCGGCGAGGTGAGCTCGAGCTCGCGGGCGCGCGTCCAGTTCTTGTTGCCGAGCAGCGTGTTGATCTCGCCGTTGTGCGCCAGTGTGCGGAAGGGATGCGCGAGTTGCCAGTTGGGAAACGTGTTCGTCGAGTACCGCTGATGAAAGATCGCCAGCGAAGTGACAAACAACGGGTCTTTCAAGTCCGTGTAAAATTTCTGCAACTGCGGCGCGTTGAACAGGCCTTTGTAAACAATTGTGCGCGAGCTGAACGAGGGCACGTAAAACCCTTCGATTTCCTCTTCCAGCGCCTTCTTCTCGGCCGCCTTCCGCGCGAGCAACAGCCGCCGCTCGTACTCCGCGGTGTCCCAGTCCTCGGACCGGCCCAGCAGAATCTGCTGAATCTCCGGCGCAGTGTCCCGGGCCTTGTCGCCGAGGCAGCGGGGATTCACCGGCACCACGCGCCAGCCGAAGACGTGAATGCCAAACTGCTGGCAGGCTTCCTCCACAATGTGCTGGCAGTGGCTGATTTTGTATTTGTCCCCGCGCGGCATGAAAATGAAGCCGACCGCCAGGTCGCCGTCATCCTTGAGGCTGGCCCCGAGCCTCTCGACTTCGCGCCGGAAGAACTCGCGCGGCAACTGGACCAACACCCCCGCGCCGTCGCCGGTCTTGGCGTCGGCGTCGAGCGCGCCGCGATGGGCGAGGTTGCAGAGCGCTTGGAGCGCATAATCGAGAATCCGGTACTCCGCCTTGCCGGAGGAGTTGGCGATGAACCCCACCCCGCAGGCGTCGTGCTCATGCTTGGGGTGGTACAGCGAGTTCGGAACGTTCGGATACATGTTCAATTTCAGCTTCAAAGGTCAGCCCGATTGCGACGGCCGCAATCAAGCCCGTGGAAAGTGGCAAAAAGGTCCGGGGGCTGCAAAAGGTTTTTGGCCGAATTTTGCGGTGCCCGCCGGCCGGTTGAAAACTGCGCTGCCAGCGCAAAACCAGCCCGCGCAACTGGCGACCGTTGCTCAAAACAGGGCAGTCACCCACACGTTTGATTGGCTCGCACAAATCGGGCCGGCTGCTCATCGAATTGAGCGGTATTGCCACCGCCCCCACTTTCCACTTGGCGCAAAAATGGATGGTGCTAGCT
>CAYXDZ010000156.1:0-7681 GCA_964463815.1 uncultured Verrucomicrobiota bacterium
CACAACACCCGAGCCTCACGATGGCAGATGAGGCCCGGGTGCGTTTGAACGAGAATCCGTCAATCCGCGCTCGCGTTGACACCGCTTTGGGCGATGGCCGTGAGCTTCTCGTCGGCGGCTCTTTCTTCGTCCAAAGTGGCTGCCAGCAGTTGCACCGCGTCATCGTGACCCATGTGTTCCGCCCAGGCACAAACCGTCCCGTAGGAGGCGATTTCGTAATGTTCCACTTTTTGCGCGGCGGCAATGAGCGCGGCGTCCAGGGCGGGAGAGCCTTCCATTTCAGCCATCATCTCCCGGCCCTCTTGAAGCAGGCCTTCCATGGCTTTGCACTTCTTGTTTTTGACCGGTGAATCAAGAGAGGTAAAGACCTCTTCGAGCCGCGTGATGTGGTTTTCAGTCTCCGCGAGATGGGATTCAAAAGCCGCGGTCAGTTCCACTGAGTTGGCCGCCTCGGCCATCCGGGGCAGGGCTTTGATCAATTGCTGTTCGGCGTTCAAAATGTCCGCCAGTTGATCGAGAAACAATTCATGCAGTTCGTTGTCCTCCATATCACTATTCCCGTCCGAGGTGTTCGTTTTGCCGGTTTTGACCGAGGTGGATCTTCCTTCGTTCTGTTTCATTTGGAGCCTTTGGTTGATTGTTTGTGCGTTCGGAGCAAGCACGCGATGGAGTTGAAACATCGTGGTCGCTGCCCATTCGACAAGACTAGCGGCTCGGATTTTGTGGGCTATGGGGTGGAACCCTAGTGGGCTGGTCCGTCCAACCTCTGCAAAGAAGTTCGGGTGGATTTGTGTTGCTCAGTGCCGCGCCCGAGGATCACCGGCTCCATCACCGACCAAAACGAAAGATGTGGGCATCGGGATTCGTACTGCCAAGAAAGGCGTCGCGGATGAGCTCGGCGGCGATCAAACTGAAGGTGATCCCGTTGCCGCCGTAGCCCAGTGCAAAATGGGTGTGCGGAAACTTGGGATGGGCTCCGATGTAAGCCAGACCATCTTTCGTCTCGCCGAAGGTGCCGGCCCAAGCATACGCGACTTCCAACGGCACATCCGGAAAGAGTCGCCCGAATTTCTTCACCAGCGTCCGGGTCTTTTGCGAGATTAGCGCGTCCCGGCGCTTCGCGTTTACGAAGTCTTCGTCTTCGCCGCCGACGATGACCCGCCCTTCCGTGGTGGTGCGCTGATAGAGGTACGGCGAGCCGCTTTCCCAAATGAGACATTGCTTGTGCCAGCCGGGAATCTTTGGCAGTGGTTCGCTGATGAGCGCGTAGGTGCTCTTCAAGGTTCCGGCCTCGCCTTTCAGCAGCGCTTTGGACTCGAAGCCCGCCGCGATCACCGCGCGGCGGGCGGTGATGACGAAACCTTTCTTCGTCGTGATGCGAACGCCTCGGCGGGTTTGGTCCAACCTTTTCATTTCCGTGCGATCGCAGACTTCCAGACCTGCGTGCTGGCCTGCGGCAAGCAGTCCGTGAGTCAGCCGGTGCGGATCGACTTGGCCACCGTCCCGGGAGAACAGTGCGGCGGGGCGCGAGAAGGGAAAGTGCTTTCGAACCGCGGCCGCGTCGAAGAATTCCAACTCAATGCCCATTTTCCTGCGCAGTTCGAACTCCTCGCGCAGATCGGGAATCTCCCGCTGATATCGGGCAAGAAACAAACTGGGCTTTCGTTCGAAACCGCAATCGATCTTCAAGCGCGCGGCCAGATTCTCCAGTTTGCCAATCGACTCGCGACACAACTGGTAGCTCCGCGTCGCCGCCGCCGGGCCCACCTTCTGGATCAGTTCGCGCAGGGGTACATCGATTTCGTATTGCAGCAACGCGGTGCTCGCGCTGGTGCTGCCCGTGCCAATGTCCCGCTTGTCGATGAGCAGCGTCTTTACGCCGGCTTCGACCAGATGAACAGCCACCAGCGCCCCGGTGATCCCCCCGCCGATGACCACCGCGTCACAGGAAACATCGCGTTGCAGCGAAGGGTAGTTCGCCGGCAGGCCGTTGCTGACCGACCAGAAGGGATGACTCGAAGTGAGGTTCATCAGGTTTGCCCGCCGCCGGCCGGGCGCAGGCCGGCCGGCGGCGAACCGCTTTCAGTAGTGGGGCGCTGGCGCTCATGCCAACGTCCGGACGCTTTTCTCGCGCTCCCATTGCCTGGTCTTGGCCGCCGCGATGAACGCCTCCACGTCGCCGGCCTCGACCACGCCGGCGTCGTGTCCGATGTTCGCGGCCTTCAAGAGCGACTGACCGCCGTGGTCGGCGGCGATGGCCTTGAGATGGCCGAAGGCATCGCGCACGAAATCGATGGCGGCGCCTTCCATCATCAGGGCTTTCGCCCCAGCGTCGGAAAGAAGGACGGCGACGGCGTCGAATAACACGGAAGGCGTGCCCGCCAGTTGTCCGTCTGCCGCCAGCATCGAACCGTCGGCAAGCTTCGCGCCGCCCACTTTGGGGGCGATGATCTTTACGGCAGCACCCGCATCGGTCGCGGCCGTTTTAATTTTCCTGATGACCGCGCCATCGGAACCATCGGCGATCAGGATGCCGACCGCGCGTCCCTTGAGCGTGTCTTTCATCTTGCCGATGAGCTGCAATGCGGGCGAGGGCTTCAATTGCTGCACGGGTGCGGCGGCTTTCGGTGCCTCCGGAAGTTTGTCCAACGCCAGCCCCGCCGCAACCCGCTTGGCGAGGTCTTCTTCGACATGTCGCAAGTGACCCACCATCGCCTGACGGATGTGCAGATGTTCGACCTTCGAAATCTCAAACACCAATGCCGAAGCGATGTGCGCCTGTTCAAAAGCGGATTGGCTGAGGTAAAACTGCCGCGCCTGACTGTAATGATCCGCAAAACTTTCCGGACGAATGCGGCCCTTCTCGCCGGCTTCAGTTATTGGAGCGCTGCGAAAACCGGTGGCGGGATTTTCGCGGGCCGAGTCTTTGGACAAGGTATTGGGTTCATACGCCACGCGACCCGTCGGCTGTTCCATTTGCATGTGGCCGTCGCGTTGTTGATTGGCGAAGGGACACTGCGGGGCGTTGACGGGGATTTGATGGAAATTGGGCGAACCCAAACGGGAGAGTTGCGTGTCCTGATAGGAAAACAACCGGCCTTGCAACAAAGGGTCATTTGAGAAATCAATGCCTGGCACGACATGCGAAGGGCAATAGGCGACCTGTTCCGTTTCCGCGAAGAAATTGTTCGGCCAGCGATCCAGCACCATGCGGCCGATCACTTTCAGGGGCACCAGTTCCTCGGGTATCAGCTTGGTCGCGTCCAAATGATCGAAGGGAAATGCGTCCGCTTCGGCCTGCGTGAACAGTTGCACCGCGAATTCCCACTCGGGGAAATTGCCCGCAGCGATGGCCTCGAACATATCGCGGCGGTGATAGTCCTGATCCGCGCCGGCAATTTTGACGGCTTCATCCCAAATGGTGGATTGCAACCCGAGCTTCGGCCGCCAGTGAAATTTGACGAAGGTGGAATCGCCGGCGGCGTTGATCAGCCGGAAACTATGCACGCCAAAGCCCTCGATCATCCGCAACGAGCGCGGCAGGGTGCGATCCGACATGATCCACATGATCGTGTGCATGGCTTCCGGGGTGAGCGAAATGAAATCCCAAAACGTGTCGTGGGCCGCAGTCGCCTGGGGGAAGCCACGATCCGGCTCCATTTTTATGGCATGCACCAAGTCCGGGAACTTGATGGCATCCTGGATGAAAAAGACCGGGATATTGTTGCCCACCAAGTCCCAGTTCCCTTCCTGGGTGTAAAACTTGACCGAGAATCCGCGCACGTCGCGGGGAGTATCAATCGAGCCCGAGCCGCCCACCACGGTGGATATCCGGGTGAACACCGGCGTTTTAGCGCCCACTTCATTTAGGATCCGGGCGGTGGTGTATTGTTTCAACGACGCGGTCAACTCGAAGAATCCGTGCATGCCCGTCCCGCGCGCGTGAACGATGCGTTCGGGAATCCGCTCATGATCGAAATGCGTGATCTTCTCACGGAGAATAAAATCTTCGAGCAATGCGGGACCGCGCGGATGGGCCTTGAGCGAGTTTTGATTATCGGAAAGGGCGACTCCCTGATTCGTCGTCAGGGGCGGATGATCGCCCCCGGCAATTTGGTGCAACTCGCCGCCGGCCGCCATTTTTACATTCCCCACGGAGGCCGGGTTTGTTTCCGGTCTGCGTTTCCCGGCATCGTGCGCTTTGTTTTGTTTGCTCATAAGGTTGGGCTTTGTTTGGTGGGTTGTGTTGGTTTGTTACTGTAGAAACTCCAAAACTCATTGCTGGCTGTGCAGGAGTTGGCGAATCACTTCGGCATGTTTCTCGTGCTCTTTCGCCTTGGCTTCCCAGCGTTGCCCCATGGACTCGGATTGATGTTTCCGCTCGCCGAGCCGCCGCAGCAAGGCCGCCTGTTCATCAAACGTCCGCACGGCCGACCAGAGGGCGCGCTCCAGACCATTGGCATGATCCGCCAGCAGACTGTCGGGCGAATAGGCATGGCCCACATGGCAACGGAATTGAAGAGAGGGCCCGGCTTTGGTTTCCCATAGTGGCCCATTGCATTCCGGGCAGACGAAGGAGGTGGGCAGCCCAAATTTCTTCTCCATTGCTTTGGGACTCAGGATTCTTTTCTCCATCCGAGAAACTCCGTTCTTGCGCCAAGCCAGGGTTCGCTTCGCAGCCAATCGCACCAAGACCGCTCCGATCTCGCTCAGCGGCAGGCAGTGATCCACCTTCACATTGCGCAAGGCACTTTGCGGCATGGCGGGCACCAAGGCATCCTTGGGATCTTGGACGATGGCGATTCCCCCGTGACTTTTCACGGCGTGAAGTCCGGCCGTGCCGTCGTCCAGACTGCCCGTCAGCACCACGCCTACGACGCGCGATCCATACGATTCAGCCGCCGTCCGAAACAACGTGTCAATGGAAGGGCGATGAAAATTCTCGCGCGGGCCGCGCGACAGCCGCACGCACAGGCCCTTCACCTGCAAGTGGTGGTCCGGCGGCGCGACATAAACGTGCCCGGGACGAATCTTTTCCCCATCCCGGCCGTGCGCCACCGACAAGGAAGCCGCACGTTGGATGATTTCCGGCAGCAGATCCGGGCCTTGAGCCGCAATGTGCAGCACGATGAATACAGCGGCGGGCAGATCGTGCGGCAAACAGCCAATCAATTTCGGCAGCGCGTCCACTCCGCCCGCCGAAGCGCCCACTACGATGATGTCATGCCCGAACATGGGTCATGGAACTTTTACTTAGCGCCGGGCTCATTTCCTGCGGGCCGGTGGGGTTGGCGCGGCGCGAAAAACCACCGGCAGCTTGCCGCGAAGTATTTCGCGGCTGGCCGACGCTCGTGAATCACGGGGGAACGGACCTGCACGGGGATCGACCGGTTGCTGGTTGTTCAGAGACTCTTTGTTTTGCTGGGTTCGCGATTCTTTTTTCATGGTTTGATGCTTTTGGGTTCACCGCAATTTTTTCGATTTTGCCTTGGTGGAAGGCGGTCGCTTCGCCGCCTTCTGGAGCTCGTTCTTCACTTCGATCGCGGTTGCCTCCGCGATCGGCTGGCTGGGTGCCGGGACCATTTTCATCCCGTTGCCCTTGTTCCAGGGCCCGGTGAAGTCCTCGTCGCCTTCGTCGTTCTCGCCGGTGGAGTCGTTGAAGTACTGGTCAACGATGCCGGGTGTGGGGGGAATCAAACCAATCTCGAGCGGGTCTTTACCCATGCTCTCGAGGGCGCTCATGAAGACTTTCATGTGAGTGATCTCGCGGGTCATCAGAAACTGGAGGGCGTCTTTCGTTCCTGGATCGTCAGTGAAGTTGATGAGCCGCTCGTACACGATCTTGGCGCGGGCCTCCGCCGCGATGTTGCTGCGGAGATCGACATCCAGTTCGCCGGTGAACTTGAGATAGTCGGCCGTCCACGGGTTGCCCATGGAGTTGCAGAGCGTGACACCGCCGCGGCCCGCGATGGCGACGAGCGGATCGGCTTCCGCAGCTTCACGGGAAGTCTTCATGGGCTCGAGGTGCATGCGGGCGAGCGTGCCGACGACCTCGAGGTGACTAAGTTCCTCGGTCCCGATGTCCATCAGCATGTCCTTGCGCGCGGGGTCGTCGCAGTTCAGACCCTGGATGGAGTATTGCATGGCGGCGGCGAGTTCGCCGTTGGCTCCGCCGAATTGCTCCAGGAGCATGTTCCCGAAAGCCGGCTCGGGCGTGCCGATGCGGACGGTGTACATGAGTGCTTTGATATGGTGATACATGACGTTTGTTTTAGGGTTTGCTGGGAGAGCATCCGATCAGGCTTGGTTCAATGGTAAAAGTTAAGGGAGATCATCCGCTCCTCGTAATGGGGTAAAACCCTCCCGAGTGCCTTGCCCGTTTTGGTCAGCGAGGACAAAGGCTGAACTCTTTCATCCGCGGCACGGTGCGCCGCCCAGAATGAGACGCTTGACCCTGCTTAGGAGTGGGCGATTACGAAAAGGTCCGGCTCCAAGCGCATCAGGGCGGCGGCCATGTCCTTCTCCTCGGCCAGCAGCTCGCTGAGAACCGCAGACTCGTGCAGCAGCCAGAGACGTGCGGAAAGCAGGGTCGTGAATTGATAAGCAGCCATTTCATAGCATTCAATGCGAAGACAGTGCGCGATCATCATCAGATCCCGGGTGTGGGGAGACCGTACTTCTTCCAGATGGGCAGTGACTCCTTCGATCAGCCCTGCCATCGCCTTGCACTGGTCATCTCCCGGCGTTTGGCCATGCCGCTTGAAGATCGCGGCAATCTCCCCGATCTGGGTGTGGTTTTGATAAGCATGGTTGGCGACCACTTCGCGCAACTTTTCATTCGTGCACAACGAAACCAGGTGCGGCATCGACTCGCGAAGCTGGACCTCCAAGCTGTAGAGGTCACGTAACTGATCGACGAACAGTTCGAAGGTAGTGTTTGTGGTATGCCTGGCCGGGGGAGTGGCAGATTGTTTGGGCATGACGGTAAGCTATTTCTCGACAGACACTTTTTCGTGGAGAGCCTTCCGTGAGAGCCGGTCCAAGTCGGCGTCGGTGACCATGGGGAGAAAGCGCTTTCGATAGAGTTCGTCGTGCAGGATGTTCACGATGGCCACCAGCGGGGCGGCCACCAGGACGCCCAGCACGCCGAACGCAGCCACGCAAAGGAGCATGGAAATGATCACTGCCAACGGATGCAACTTCATCCCGCGCGCCATCACGAACGGGGTAATCACATTGCCCTCGAGTGCCTGGATTCCCACGTAGGCGAGCACCACCCACAGCGGAGTCAGGCCGCCCTCGCCAAATGCAAGCAACAGGGCCGGCACCGCGCTGAGCAGGGGACCCAGAAAAGGAACGGCGGCGAAGATTCCCGCGATCAGCCCCAGCACCAACGCATCCGTGAAACTGAAGAAGAGCCACATAAGCAAGAACACCAGGAGGCCAATGGTCACCATCCCCAGGAGCGTCGCTCCGGCCCAGCGGGGGACAAATTCCCCGATGCGTTGCATAATGGTCAGGGTCTGATCGTGGTGACGGGCGGGTACGAGGGAAAACAGGGCCCCAAAGATCGGGCGGGGATTCATCAACGTGTAGATCACACCGAAGAACACCGTCACCAACACAATCAGAATCTGGGCACCGTTGAACGCCACGGCCGTGAAGCGCCCAAACACCCCCT
>CAYXDZ010000157.1:0-7602 GCA_964463815.1 uncultured Verrucomicrobiota bacterium
AGGCGCGCAGGCAACTACCATCCAAGCGCCGCAACGGGCGGCGCAGGGCCCGCCGAAGCGTGGACCGAGCGTTGCGCCGCAAGTGGCGAGACCGGTTCCGGCAGCCTTTCATGATGCAATTGCCCTGCTCCCAACAAACACCCGACTTCCAACCACCCGACCGGAGGGTGGAAAAGTTTACCGTCGCTTTACCTTTTCTTTACCAGATTCCGGTTGCGCGACAGTAAAGCCGGCCCCGGCCGGGCTAGCCGCGCCAGTCCTGGACTTGTTCGTGGTAATCGGCGGCGGGAATCTGCGCCGTCGGGAGCGTGAACTGCACGGGGCCGGTGGCCTGCTCGATCTGCCGGCGCAAACTGCGGGCCAGCGCAAACAACTGCGGCGTGGACAGCGTCGTCACGTCGCGCCGCCCGAGTTCGGCTTCCACGCGCTGCAACTGCCCGCCCAGGTGATCGACGCGGTCCGTGGTGGCGGCCAGCCACTTGGCGCGGAGCGCCTCCAGTTCGATGGCCTGGAGGTTTTGGATGTCGAATTGATGCTGGTGACTCCAGGCGATGAGGGTGGGCTTGGAGACGTTGAGTTCGGTCATGAGGCGGGCGTAGGTCCAGCCTTGGGCGCGCAACTCAATGAAGCGTTGAACGGTTTGCGGTTCGTGCATGGCGGTCCTTTCCAGCCGCCGAACCCCACAGGTTCGACAGCGAAGTCCACAAAAGATTTTTGCGGAGGCGGTTAACAGGTCACAACAATGCCAGCGTGTCGCCACGCCGAGCGTCATTCCCCCTTCCCACCGGGAAGGGCCCAAAAACAGTTTGGAAGCAGCCACACCCTGAAGTTGCGAACCCCGTCCGCGACTCCCGCGGGCCCCGCCCGCGGTCAACGATGCTTTTGCCGGTCAACCGCGCCCCGCGCCGCGAGGCCGTTGACGCAAGAAACCTTACGACAAACGCAGCCGAGTTGCCCACCGAGTAGTGGGCGGGTACTCGGCGGGTAATGGGCGAGTAGTGGGCGAGTAGTGGGCGAGTAGTGGGCGAATAATCGCCGCGAAGCAGATCGGCCACGGACCAGATGAACGAAGAAAGATTGGGATCAGCCCTGGGAATCAATCAGCCGGCGGTAAACGGGATGGGGGCAGGGCGGCGTCCCCTGGGCAGGTGGCGAGCCCGGACGGGTTGCCGGATCACCTCGGGATGGAACCGGGGCTTGGATTCAGGAACCATCGCTTGCGCGTGACGTTAGCGAAGCGGGGACGGGCGAGGGAAGGCGGAAATCAGAAGTCAGAAGCCAGAAGTCAGAAGCCAGAAGTCAGAAGTCAGAAGTCAGAAGTCAGAAGTCAGAAGGCGGGAAACAGAAGGAAGGGAGTGGGATTAGGATTAGGAGCAAGAGAGGCAGGAGGTGGGAGAGGTCGGGCGGGCCGCGCCGCCCCACGTTGGGGAGTGGCTTGAGGGGCGGCGACAAGAGTGTCGCCGGTCCGGGAATTGGAACCGTCAGAAGGCCGGCCCATTGATCAGCCTGCGGGCTGTTTGCGTCGGTGGTTACGGCGAGGTCAGGCTGGCGAGCGTGAGGCCTTCGCGGCGCAGGAGAACCGCCTCGACTTTGGGCACGTACATTTGCGTTTCGGCCGGCAGATGGACGGCAATGTCCTCAAAGGTCCGGGCGTCGTGCCGTTTCAACAGCCTCTCCACGGTGCCTTCGCCGGAATTGTATCCGGCGAGCGCGAGCCGCCAGTCCTTGAACTTGCCGTGCAGGAATCTCAGGTACTGGGCCGAGGCGCGGGCACTGGGATCGGGTTGAAGACGTTGGTCGCGCGGCGCGAGGGTCAGGCCAAAACGTTGTGCGGTCGCGGGCATGAGTTGGAACAGCCCCGTGGCTCCCACCGGACTGCGTGCGCGCGGGTTGAAGGACGATTCCACTTCCGCGATCCAGACGAGTTCGGGCGGCACCTTCTCCTCGGCGAAGATGGGTTTGAGGCGCGTCACGTAGTTGCTGGCGGCGGGCGGCCACGGCCGGTTCGCGACTTCCCGCACCCATACTTGGCGTTGCTGAAGCGCGCCGGGATTGGGTGCCGGCCGGACAGGTTTGCCGGGCTCAATCTCCGGCGGCGGAATGATGAGCCGAAAATCGTCGGCGACTTTCAGGTAATCGAGACGCGGCTCCAGCCAGGCGGCGTACGGCCGGGTTTCTTCGTAACTCTGCAACACCGGCAGAACCGTGTTGGCCGCTTCACGCAAGGCGGCCAGGTCGATGATGTACTCGCCCTGAAGCTGCCGCTGGAGATCGCGGAGAAAGCGTTGGGCCTGCTGTTGATCGAGTTCCGGCAGCGAATCGAGAAAGGCCGGGTCGAGATGCTCTTCCGTCCATTGCTGCGCGCCTTGGAGCAGATCGGGAAGGGTAACGAACTCGTCGTCCTGCGCCCGCGCGAGGAGCGGGCCCGTCAACAGAAACACCAGGATCAAACGCATGGTCATCGGGTGGAGGATACCACAAGCACCGGCGGCGCCGCCATTTTCTTGAGCAAGGATTCCACGGCGAGCTGCTTTGGCGTTCACGGCGGGGGATTCCCGTCCAGATTGGGATTGCCGGGCCGGTGGCGAAGTCTAAACTGCCGGCAATCCAACCCAGACCAGCCCATGTATTTTGGCGTCGATTATCATCCGGAGCATTGGGTCTTTCCCTATGCTGGCACCAAGGATAAACCCGAGTCCCGCTGGGAGCGCGACGTCGAACTCATGGTCAAGGCCGGCGTGAACGCCGTCCGCATGGGCGAGTTCGCCTGGGGCTTGTACGAACGCGAGGAGGGCAAGTTTGATTTCGAGTGGATGCGGCGCGCGATGGATTTGATGTCGAAGGCGGGCATCAAGATCGTTCTCGGCACGCCGACCGCCGCGCCGCCCCGCTGGCTTTACAAGAAGCATCCCGAGATTCTGCCGCGCGAAGCCAACGGCCAGTTGCTCTACCCGGGCACGCGCTACGCCCACTGCCTCAACAGCAACATCTTCTGGGAATACTCGCAGAAGATCGTCATCGCAGTGGCCGAAAACCTGGGCCAGCACCCGGATTTGATCGCCTGGCAGATCCACAACGGCATCGGGGGCAAGAACAACGAGATGGCGTTCAACGACGAGACGCGGAAAGACTGGCAGGCGTGGTTGAAGGCGAAGTACGGAACCGTCGAGCACCTCAACGAATGCCACGGCGGCCGCTTTTGGGGGCAGATCGTCGCCGACTGGTCCGAGGTGCCGATGCCGATGCGCTCGCCCGAACCGCACAACCCGGCGCTCGTGCTCGACTGGATGCGTTTCTCCAGCGACACCATCGTCGCCTACGTGAAGATGCAGGCCGACATTCTGCGCCGGATCACGCCCAAGGCCCCGGTCACGACGAACCTGCGGCCGCTCACCCGGAACTTCGATCACTTCGACCTCTCGAACGTGCTCGACTTCGTGTCGGTGGACAACAGCCCGACGTTGAAAAGCCGCGTCGCCGAGTCCGCCTGCGAAATGGACATGATGCGTTCGTTGAAGAAGGAGAACATCCGCACGCCCGACGGCGATCACGGCTTCTGGGTGATCGAACAAAAGGCCGGCCAGGTGAACTGGGAGGACGTGAACTCGCTCGTGCGGCCGGACGTGTTGCGGTTGTTCCACTATCAGCTCGTTTCGCGCGGCGCGACCGGGGTGTTCTACTTCTGCTGGCGCCAGCCGCGCATCGGGTCGGAGAAATTTTACGGCGGCGTGCTCACCCACAACGGCCGGGAGGAGCACCGGGTTTACAAGGAGATCTCCCATGTCGGCGAGGAGATGAAGCTGATCGCGCCGATCTTGAAAAACACGAAAGTCGTTTGTGAATGCGCCATCCTGTTCTCGCACGAGAACGACTGGACGCTGCAACTGCCCATGCAGCCGAACCGGAACTTCAAGCTGCGCGAGCACATCCAGCTCTTTCACTCGGCGTTTCACGACCGCAATCTCCCGGTCGAGTTCGCGCGGCCCATTGATGACCTCTCCAAATACAAGCTCGTCATCGCGCCGTCGTTGCACCAGCTTCCCGCGGCCGAGGCCGACCGCCTCAAGCTCTACGTCCAAAATGGCGGCACGCTCGTCGGCACGTTTAACACCGGCCTCGTGGACGAGCATCACGTCGCGCCGGACACGGGCCTGCCCGGCAACCTGACCGACTTGTTCGGGATGGAGGTTGAGGAATTCGATCCGCTGCCGTTGCACGAGGAGAACCACCTGGCGTTCAAGGGCGGCTTTCACACCAGCCACCTGCATCCTGCGCGGCTCTGGTGCGATGTGATCCAGACGAAGGGCTGCGACGTGCTGGCCACCTACGCGAAGGATTTTTACGCCGGCCGCCCCGCCATCACGTCGAACAGCTACGGGCTCGGCCGGGCGATCTATGTCGGCACGCAGAGCCACCAGGAATTTTATTATGATCTCGTCACCTGGCTGCGCGGCCTGTGCAATCTCTTCCCCTTGCTCAAGGTGCCGGACACCGTCGAGGTCAGCCTCCGGCGCGGCGCGGACAAAAACATTTACTTCCTGCTCAACCACCAGAATTCTCCGGTGCGCCTGCAGTTCTACAAACCGGTGCATGACTTCCTCACCGGCGAGAGCATCAGCGGCAAGTACGACCTGCCGCCGCACGGCGTCCTGGTGATTGATGAGAAGCTCCACTAAACGCGTCCCGAAACGGAACGGCGACACTCCGGTCGCCGTGCCCGCGCCCGGTCGCAAGGTGGAATCGAAACCCGCGGCGGCCACCCCCGCGCCGCCCCCGGCCGCCGCCCCGGAGAACAACCGCTTTTACGCCCGTCGCCCCGCCACCGGCAAGGAACGCGTGCTCGCGCAATGGCGGCGCGTGGATCTGCGCTCCGCGGAGATCGCCTTTCGTTCCAGCGACCGCCCGGCGGGCAGCGTCGTGGGGGGCGTGCTCAAAAAGCTTCGACTGGATCAACGCCAGGCCGAGACGGAGATCGTCAAGGTGTGGAACAATTTGATCGACGCCCGCCTTACCGCGCACGCGCAGCCGGCGGGCATTCACAAGGGTACGCTCTTTGTGAACGTGGACAGCAGCGTGTGGCTGGACGAGATCGTGCGTTACCGCCGGAAGGACATTCTCACGCGCCTGCAAACGGCGTTCGGCAGCGAGCTGATCCAGCGCATCTCGTTTCGCGTGGGGTGAGTTTCAGCCAGTCCCCGGCAATCGCCGATCTTGAATGGGCTCGGCCCCGATGCCTTGCCGCGCGTGCTTGGATCTGGGCATGAGATTTTCGTGGGCATAAGTGGTTGACCCTCGCGCTTAGGGGAGTAGAACGCTCGAATGAATCACCGCGTCCCCAAACAGCTCGCGACTTTCTATTCCTTCCTGTTTCTGGGCCTGACAGCTTGGCCGGCGCGGGCGCAATCCGAGCATCAGATCAACTCGTTTCAAATGGTGGCTCCCGGCCAGGCGCATCTGACGGTCACCACGCCACCTGGTGAAACCTACTCCTTCAGCGTATCCACCAATCTGACCGATTGGGCTCCGGCGGGCCCGCTGCCGCCGGTGCACTACGATGCGAACACCGCCACCTTCCTACTGGAGATTGATCCGGCGCGATCGCTGGCGGCCTATCAAATCGCCTACGAACCGATCCCTCCGAATCCGACGCCGATCATGCAACTGACGGCACCGGCGAACGACCCCATCGTGGAGCATCTGCCGGACATGGGTGTGCCGTCCGAGAACAACGTCGAAGAGATCTCCAACACCGACGGCATTCCCATTTCGCTCGCCCATCTTCTGGTCATATTCAGCAGTGGCACCACGGTGGAGGAATTGAACACGCTGCTGACGACGGAAAACCTCGTCCTGGCCGGTGCGATTCCCGAAATGCATTTGGGAGTGCTGCGAAGAACGGTCCTCACCACGCTGGAAGACCTCAACGACCTGGCGGACCGGTTGTCGGCCACCGGGCTCTTCAAGGCCGTGGCGCTCAACCTGGGCATGAGTCCACCCCGGACCTTTGAAACACCGCTGCCACAATTAAACCGCGTCGGCCGCCAGCGGGAGTTTCTGGAATGGACATGGGAGACTCCTGGCCTGGGAATGGGACTGGGAGGCAACAATGGATTTGAGATGTCGCGCATTCCCCAGTTGTGGAACTGGTTGGACCATGGCTATCGACAGCGCGAGTTGCTGGGAAACCACGAAGTGACCGTCATGGAGTTCGCCTTCAACCCGCACCAGGACCTGAACACCAATGTTTTTCTCGGAACTTCCTGGGCCAGCAATCTCGAGCAGGACGACTATGACCATGGCATCGCGGTGGCAGGGATCGTCTCCGCAAAACGCAACAGCGTCGGAACCGAGGGCGTCACGCCGTTCCCCATCGTCCGCGGAAAGCCTTTTCGGCCAAACTACACCTCGAGGCACGCGTACGAGGTCATCCGCCTCTGGGAACTGCGCGACCTGCTGCGGGGAGCGCATCCGCCTCGGGTGATCAATATTTCCTCCGGCATGCCATGGTATAAAATCGGAGACCCAACCACCACCGAACGGGTCTCCGGCGTCACCTATGCGGAGTGGATGGACGACCTCGGCGCGCTCTGGGCGTACGCCTTCGAGAATTTGAACCAGGACATTGCACAAACCGACTATCTTATCGTTTGCTCTGCGGGCAATGACGACGGCGTGGACGCGGCCTACAACAGCCCCATGGCAAACATCGCCTGCCGCCCCGAACTCCACGGCGTTGCGCCCCAGTTCCTGACGGTGGAAAGCGTCGCCGAGGACCGCACGCCCGCTTCCTATTCCAACTACGACGCCGGCGGACAGGGACACGCGGTTTCCGCCGGTGGAACCGAGGTCACGATCCTTCAGGGTCCGGAGACATCGAACTACCAAATCAACAAGTCGGGCACCTCCTATGCCGCCCCCCTGGTCACCGGACTGGCGAGCTTCTTGTGGTCGCTCGATCCTTCGCTGACGGTTGAGGAAATGAAGACCATTCTGCGCAGCCCCAACACAACGTACGAAGTGGCCGGAGGCGGACGGTCGCCCTTGGTCGACGGCTTCGCCGCGGCATTGGATATCGATCGCCTGCGAGGCAATTTCGACCTGCAGAAAGCTCTGGTGGATGTCGATGACGGCACCAAAGATGGCAATTTGCGCCAGGCGCTCCTGGCTTCTTCGGAGGATCCCGATCGGATCCACACCCCGGACGGACGCCGGGGGGACGGGGTCATCAACATGAAGGACTTTCGAGCGTTTCGTGACGCCTGGCTGCAGGTGATCGGCGAGGCGGACTATCTGGATGGCCCACCGCTACACTTCAAGCGCGACCTAAATTTCGATGGATTGGTGGTGAACCAACCGGCTTCTCCGTTTCACCCGGAACCTTACGACCTCCGCGCCACCAAGGGCGAGTCGCTGCCGGAGGCGGTCTACTCGCGCTTTGACTTCAACGGGAACGGAAAGCTCGACGCCGAAAACGACACGTCCAATCCGCCGGTGAGTGCCGTCTCGCCCGTCCAGCGCGATCCCGACACGCCGGTTACCGGCTGGAGTCGAAGCGGCGGCCTGTTGCGCGACATCGATGTGCTCCTTGACCGGGACATCTGG
>CAYXDZ010000158.1:0-1760 GCA_964463815.1 uncultured Verrucomicrobiota bacterium
AGCATCGCGGCGAATTGTTCCTCGGTGTCGGCCTTCCAGGAACGTTCACGTTCCTGATGCCAGGCCGACGGACGCGGAAACGCGTGACCGCTGGTGATCGGCCGGCGCGGATCATGGCGGCGCACTTCCAGTGCGAACTCGCGCAAGGCGGTGCGCACCATCGCGTGCGTGAGTTCATCCTTGGCCGAGCGTTCGCGCGGGGTGCCGAGTTCTGGCGCGACCGGCGGCCGGTGCTCGGCGGCGTTCGGCAGGTCGGCGACGAGGTTGTATTCGTTGCCGAGTTCCCACATCCAGATGGCGGGCGAATCCACGTAACGCGTCACCATTTCGCGCGTGTAGTCGCGCATGAAACGGATCGTCCGACTGTTGGTGTCGCCCCACGCGTTCGCCGGTTCGCCGACGAGATCGGGGACCGTGCTCCAATGCCAGAAAAGCGACGGCACGAGACCGATGCGGTTCGTCTCGGCGGCGCGCACGATGACGTCCATGCGCCGCCAGTGTTCCGTGCGATTGGTCTGATACAGCCCCCACTCGACCGGCCAGTAACCACCGGCGGAAAAGCGGACGAACGAGACGCCGTTGGTGGCGAGCCAGTGGAAGCGATCCGGCACGCCGACCGGTGCGCCGGGTTTCAATTGCCTGACGAACAGATCGTAATAATTGACGCCCCGCGCCGGGGTCTGGAAAGCAAACGAGCCGGGTGATGCTCCGCTCTCCGCGGCCGTGACTGATCCGATACAAACGGCCACCACCGAGCAGAACACGCGGAGAACTGAGGGTGGGTTCGACTGGGTGAACACGGACCGAAGGTGGCAGGCGTTACGAGTGTTGAAAAGCCGCTTCAGAGACAGTTCAGCAAAGCGATTCAGTCTGCTGATGCATACAAAGGAAACAGCCTCGACTGCCGGCCGTTTTCAGGCAACTGCTCTGGATGCGAATGCAATTTCACCATCGGTCATTGAACGACTCGGGTAGAATACCAACCCGCCGTAAGATGTGTTGATCATCAACCCCGGTTCATCCAAATCCCATGCGCCAAGATCTTCCGCCGATTCGAGGAGATGCATGACAGTACCCGCATGGGTGCCATGATTGAGCGTGACTGAGTCTCCCACTCGAGCTTGTGTGCCGTCGGAGTATTCGATCATGCGATGAACAATCGACCAACCAAGGGTCAGAAAATCAAGGACCTTCAACTTGCCAATCCCACGTTCACCCTTCCGAGATGCAGTAGAGGTGCGTGTGGGTGCGGAGGTAGAGATCCTTGCCGATGGCCACCGGCGAGGCGTCGATGGGATCTTCCAGCTTGTTCGTGGCGAGCACCTTCACTTCCTTGCCGGGCTCCAGCACGAGCGTCACGCCTTCGCGGCTCGACAGGTAGATGCGGCCGCCGGCGGCCACGGGCGAGGCATAAACGCCGCGAATGCCGGGCAGACGTTCCTGCTGGAAATAGACTTCACCGGTTTTCGCGTTCACGGCGGAGAAGATGCCTTCGTTGCCCTGGAGGAAGTAGAGCGTGTTCTGATAAAGCAGCGGCGACGGCACGTACGGCGTGCCGCGATCGAGCTTCCACTTCACGTGCGGGCTGTCAGCCAGATCACCCTGGCCGCCGAGCTGAATGCCAAAGGCGGCGCTGCCGCGAAAGCCCGACATTACATAGAGCATTTCGCCATCGGTGACCGGCGAGGGAATTGCATTCACCGTTTGCCCGGCGCATTGCCAGATCAGTTCCCCGGTCGCGAGGTCGTAACTGCGGACGG
>CAYXDZ010000158.1:1860-5099 GCA_964463815.1 uncultured Verrucomicrobiota bacterium
CTCAGCGGCGGCGGAGCAGCAGCGCGCAGTTCCAGGCGAGGAATTCGCGGGCGACCGGAATGTTCAGCAGGAAGGCGAACTCTGGATAGTAGCGCGGCGCGGCCCTGACCAATTGCAGGTCCGGATTGGCGCGGACCCAGCGGAGGACTTCGCCGATGTAGGTGGGAAACAAGTTCGTGAAAACCGTGTGATCCGATTTGCGGCCGGTGAGCTGGCTCCACAGCGCGACGCCGCGTCGCGCGCCGAGGTAATGAAACGGCGAAAAGTCATGGCCGCCCCAAGGCGAGAGCCAGTTGGTCCAGCTCAGGTAAAGGTGCCCGCCAGCGGGTAGCAGCCCGGCGGCGTGGTCGATGAACTGTTTCGGTTTGGCCAGGTGCTCCAGCACGTTTGAGCAGATCACGAGATCGTGCTGGCCCAGCTTGGAATAATCATCCTTGTCGAGGTTCATCTCGACGAAGCGATGCTGCCGCAGTTCGGGTTTGAGGATGTTCGCGGCGTCGGCATACGTCACTTCGCAACCACGGGGGAGAAACTCGTTGCCGAAGATGCCGTGGCCGCAGCCGAGGTCGAGCACGCGCAAGCCCGGCTGGATCGCCACGCCCTGGCGCTCGATCCACTGGAGCGCGTCCCTCGCCTGCAAGACATAGAACTCCGCATCGTCGCGATGCTTCAAGTGCCGGGCAATGAGCTGGTGGATGATCATCGCTACCTTACCACGTGCGGTTGCAGCCGGTTCTTCACATTGCGCCAGAATTGCTCGCGGGGCGTCAGCGGTCCGGCGTCCGGTTCCAGCGGCGGCAGTTCGGTGCGCGGCTTGACGGGCAGCATCCCCTTCGCGATGCCGACATCGTCGGTGTGGTAGATGAGGACGCCGTCGAGACTGTTGAGTGTGGGCCAGCCCCGGACGCGTCGCTGCAACACGCCGCGACAGTTGAAGTGATACGTCAGCAGCCGCAACTGCTCGTAGTGATGATGCAGCACTTCGTTGAAGACGTGTTGATCGTCGCTTTTGCTGCGGAAGCGCGTACGGCCGCGTTGGAGGATCTCTGCCCGCATCTCCCGCGTGCCTTTCAAGTCCCAGAATGACACGCCGGCATTGAGATACGTCGAGGTGTATTGCGGGCCGAACATGAACCGTCCGCCCGCATGCTCGACCGCCGCCGCCACCAGCGAACCGTTGAGCACCTTCGGCAGCTCCGGAATGGGTTGCAGGCACAAGACGTCGATGCCGTCCACGACGAGCACGTGATCGACGTCGAGCTGATCGATCACCTCCCAGCGCCGGTAATTGGCCTCGCGATAGATCAGCGAAAAGGTTTTCTCCGGTTTGACGAGGTGATAGGTGACACCCGGCGCGCGCTTCGCGGGCAGTTGGTCGCCAAGAATAAACGCGTGCAACTCGAGAAACGGGTTGACGGCAAAGCTGGTGAACGTTTCGTCCAGCCGCTCGGCGTGCGAACCGAACACCATCGTGGCGACCGCTTGTCGGGATTGGGCCATCGTGATCAGTAGTCGGGCCGGCAGGGCGTGTAGGCCGCCGTGTTTGCGAACTTCGCCTGCCGGTTCAACCAGCGTTGGTGGGTTCGCTCCAGAAATCGCGCGAGACCGGGCGCGGCTTCCAGCAGGCGGTGCTGCCAGCCCACAGCGCGGGGGACCGGGGGCGGTGCCGTCGTGCCGGACTTCCATGTTGCCGAGTAATCGCTTTGCATGACGGGGCCAAAGGATTCCGGTGTGGACCCGATCTTGCGAGCGCAAACAAAGAGCAGCACGTAGGCGCGATTCAGCAGACTGACCCGGCCGCCGACCTTCGCCGGATCGCTCACTTCGAACATCCTCACGCGCCAACCGAACTCAACCGCGACCATTTTCTCGATCTGGAACCCGACGGCTGGGGTGAGCGCACGCCACCAGAGCTCGGGGCTGAACTGATAAAAACCGTGCCCGAAATAATTGTTCGCCGGCGTGTAAGCGATGAAATGGCCGCCGGGCTTGACGAGTTGGAGGCAGCTCAACAGCGCGGTCGGAAACTGGAAGACGTGCTCCATACTCCCGCCGTCAAAAGCGACATCGTAAGTTTCGCGCCATTCGGCGGGGATGGGTCGGTTCAGATCATGCAGGCGATCCGCACCCTCATAGTTCGTGGCATCGAGGCTGTTCACCGAGGTCGCTCCGAGGGCGCTGAAGAACGGCTCCGCGTGCGCGCCGTGAAAACAATCCAGCGCGGACCAGGCGGCGGGCAACGGTTGCCGAGCGCCCGCCAGCACGCGCTGCCATTCGCGGCGGCCGACGAAGAAGTTCTGCCGGCCGATCATCAGCGTGCGGTCGAACTTCACGCCCGAGCGGGCGCGGTCGAGCAGCCAGGCGGCGCCATGCGCGTCGATTCCCATTTGAACAAGGCGGCCTGCAAAGTTCCACAGGCCGGTGGGCGACGGTATCGGCGGTGCCCGAATCGCGGCAAGTGAATTGGCCGGTGGGTTCAGTCCGCTCCCGCCACTTTCCGCTTGGACAGCGGTTGGGGTGCTACCTACTCTCCCGCGCATGGCTCGCAAGGTTTCCGGCGCGATCTCTCCGTCTCGTGGCATGGGCGACACCCTCGGGGTCGTCCTGATCGCGTTTGCCTTGATGCTGGCGGTCGCCCAGTGGTCGTTCGAGGCGCATGACCTCAAGTTCCTCTTCGATCCGCCGAATCGCCCGGCGCACAACCTGATCGGCCCGGTGGGGGCGCACCTGGCGTACGGCGGGTTCTTCCTGTTTGGCGTGGCGGGGTATCTCGTGCCGTTGCTGCTGGTCTTTTTTGGCCTGGGTTGCCTGCTGCAATTTCTCTCCTACCTCAAGCGGCGCTGGGCGTGGGCGTTGATCCTGTTGATCTGCACGATGGGACTGGTTGAGTTGAACGCGCCGCTCTTCCAGGCTGCGACCGATCACCTGAACACCACCGCCGGCGGCATCGTGGGCACGTTTCTCACGCAGATTTTCAAGGTGTTCGGCAAGGCGGGGGCCACGATCGTCTTTGTCACTCTTTATTGCATCAGCCTGCTTTACCTCACGAACTTCCAGCTCGGCGAATGGTTGCGCGGCGTGGTGGCGTGGTATCGCGAACGTCGCGAAGCCGTGATGCCGGAGGAGAAGAGGCTCGAACGGCGCGCGAAGGAGTTGAAGCAGGAGGCGGCGGAATTGCAGCAAGAGGTGGCGAAGGCCGGTTTGAATCCCAATGCCGGTCTGGGCGCGGATTTGCAACC
>CAYXDZ010000158.1:5199-7583 GCA_964463815.1 uncultured Verrucomicrobiota bacterium
CCCAAGCCCATCGCCGTCGCCGCCGCGCCCAAGATCGGGGACTACCGGTTGCCGCCGATGGATTTCCTCCAGCACCCGGATACCAACGTCAAGCCCTCCGAGTCCAAGGAAGAATTGATGGCCAACGCACGGTTGATGCAGCAGACGCTGGCGCAATTTGGTATTGAAGTTTCGCTGGGCGACATCACCAAGGGGCCGACGATCACCCGCTACGAGCTGCATCCCGCGCCGGGCGTGAAACTCGAGAAGATCACCGGGCTCACCAACAACATCGCCGCCGCGCTCAAGGCGGAACGCATCCACATCCTGGCACCGGTGCCGGGCAAGAGTTCCGTCGGCATCGAGGTCGCCAATCGCGTGAAGACCAAGGTCATCATGCGCGACCTCATGGAGTCCGACGAGTGGCGGAACTCCAAGGCACGCCTGCCGATCGCGCTCGGCAAGGATGTCTATGGTCACCCGATCATCGCCGATCTGGCGGACATGCCGCACTTGCTCGTCGCCGGTTCCACGGGCTCCGGCAAATCCGTCTGCATCAACTCGATCATCGCCTCGCTGCTTTACCGCTTCCCGCCCGACCGGCTGCGCTTCGTCATGATCGATCCCAAGGTGGTTGAGATGCAGCAGTACAACCGGCTGCCGCACCTCGTCGTGCCGGTGGTCACCGATCCGAAGAAGGTCGTGCTCGCGCTGCGCTGGGTCGTGAACGAGATGGAAAAGCGTTACCAGATTTTTGCGAAAGTCGGGGTGCGCAACATCAAGTCGTTCAATGATCGTCCCCTCAAGGAACCACCGAAGTCCGACCAGCAGGAGTTGCTGCTCACCGCCACCAAGGAAAAAGTGGAGGCGGGCGATGGCGGCTTCGCAGTGGAGGTCGATGAGGATATCGTCGTGCCACGCGACGACGATATCGTGATTCCCGAGCACCTGAGCTATATCGTCGTGGTGATCGACGAACTCGCAGACCTCATGCTCGTCGCACCGGCGGACGTTGAGATGGCGATCGCGCGCATCACGCAGATGGCCCGCGCGGCGGGCATTCACTGCATCGTCGCCACGCAACGGCCGTCCGTCGATGTCATCACCGGCGTGATCAAGGCGAACATCCCGGCGCGCATCGCGTTTCAAGTGGCCTCGCGCGTGGACTCACGCACGATTCTCGACGCGATGGGCGCGGACAAACTGCTGGGCAAGGGCGACATGCTGTATCTGCCGCCCGGCTCGGCCCGATTGATCCGCGCGCAAGGCGTACTCATCACCGACGAGGAAATTGAAAACGTGGTCCAGCACATTGCGCAGCAGGGCAAGCCGAGCTATGAGAAGGAAATCCACGAACAGTTGCAGAAGCCCGTCTCCATGCTGGAAGGCGGCTTTGGCGGCACCGGCAACATCGGCGTGGCCGGTCCGAACGACGACGAGGCCATCATCCAGCAGTGCGTCGAGGTGATCCGCTCGGAGCAGAAGGCCAGCGTGTCGCTGCTCCAACGCCGGTTGAAGCTCGGCTACACGCGCGCGGCACGGTTGATGGACGAACTCGAAAACCGCGGCATCGTCGGCCCGAGCAAGGGGGCCGAACCGCGCGACATCCTGCTCGATCTCGACGGCGGCGGACACGACGGGGCGGGCAAGGAACTCGTGTAGTTCGTATCGCATGCGGCGCTGCGGTGGCAGTCATCAAATTAGCTGCTGTTCGGTCAGGGCCGGCCGACGGCGTAGTGGTAGAAATAGATTTCCACGTCGTCGAGTTGGTCGATGTTGAGGATGGTTGTACCGAGGTCGCGGGTGGGTATGATCATCTGCCAGTCAGTCGCGGCGACGCTTCGCTCGCGGAAGGCGTCGATCTGCAACACCGAGGGCAGCACGTCGGGGTTCTGCTCCGAGCCCTCCAGACGCGGCCCCGAGTCCTTGCGCATCTGCGCGCTGGGCCAGGAGAGCGATTCCCGGAAGCGCCAGATGTCCGGCAGGTTGCTTACGCCCGGCAGCGTCTCGGTCTGCTGGCCGACGCGGTACCAATAGCGCGTGCTGTATTCGGTGAACTCGTTGATGACCCGGTCCGCCCGCGTCGGGTCCGGCGTGCCCGGTTGCTCGTTGCGGATGAAACTGGTGCCGCCGTAGGTGAGCGAGCCGTTGATCACGTTGTTGAAAGTGGTGTGGTTGCCGGGCAGGCGGATCTTCATCCAGCGAATCTTGTCGAGGTAAAGACCGCGCTGTTGCGGGTCCACGTTCCCCTCGGCGTCGAACCGCGCCCCGCGGAAGAACGAGCCGCCGGGAATCTGCCGCACGGTGCTGAACCGCAGGCGAATCTGGCCCTGGCCATCGAGGAAATCGCGCTTTAGCCGGCGGCGGAACATCTCGATGCCCGACACGGTCTCACCGGTTTCGGC
>CAYXDZ010000159.1:0-7573 GCA_964463815.1 uncultured Verrucomicrobiota bacterium
CGGCGGGAAAGCGAGCAGCAGGATGAAACCCGTCACAAACTGGGTCCACACGAACCACGGCAACCGCATCCAGGTCATGCCCGGCGCGCGCAACTGGATGATGGTGGCAAGGAAGTTCACCGCGCCCAGCAGGGACGAGGTGATCAGCAGCACCATGCCGATCAGCCAGTAGGTCTGGCCGTCTGTCGGAATCGTGGTGGCCAGCGGCGAGTAAGAAGTCCAGCCGGCCTGCGCCGCGCCGCCCGGAATGAAGAAGCTGGCCAGCATGACCACTCCGCCAAGGAAGAAGCACTGGTAGCTGGCCATGTTCAACCGCGGAAAGCACATGTCGGGTGCGCCGATCTGGAGCGGCACGATGTAGTTGCCAAACGCGGCGAATGCCAGCGGCACGATCGCCAGAAAGACCATGATCGTCCCGTGCATCGCGCCGAAGGAGTTGTAGAGGTCGCCGGACATCACACCGCCGGCGGCCACGTCACCCAGCACCTTTTCGAGCAGCCCGCCGACGAGCGGAATGGCCTGCCCCGGATAGGCGAGCTGCCAGCGCATGAGGGCGATCAGGATGAAACCGATGAAGAGAAAGGCGAGTGACGTAACGCCGTACTGGATGCCGATCACTTTGTGGTCGGTCGAGAAGACATACGTGCGCAGAAAGCCCTGGTCAGGATGCTCATGTTCGTGAGCATCGTGAGCCGTGTGCGCGGCGGCGGAGGTGGTGGCCTGCATAATTACGTGGTCAATGGGAGCCGCCGGACGCCCTTGCGGTGCGCGGCGGAAGCATTTGTTGTATGGTCAAAAAAAATCATGTCAACGGCGCAGTTCAAATCCCTGATCAAATCTTGTTCAACACCAGGATGGCGAACAGGACCGGCAGATAAATGATGGACGCAAAGAACAAGGTGCGGGCGGAAAAACGGTCGAGTCGCAGCGCAAACCGGATGGCGCAGCCCAGGAAGACCAGGCCCAGAACGAGCGCGCTCAGCAGATACCAGTGGCCCGCCATGCGATACAGAAAGGGAAACAGACTGATGACCACCAGGCCCAGCGTGTGGCTGATCGCCTGCCGCCCCGTGCGCACGCCGGTCGGATCGATCACCGGCAACATCTTGAAGCCCGCCCGGGCGTAGTCTTCGCGATAGAGCCAGGCGATGGCGAGGAAGTGGGGCAGTTGCCAGAAAAACAAGATCGCGAAGAGCGCCCACCCGCGCATGGTCGGTTCGCCATGGGCCGCCGTCCAACCCATGAGCGGCGGGAGCGCGCCGGGGATCGCGCCAATCACCGTGTTCAGCGAGGTGACGCGCTTGAGGGGGGTGTAAATGCAGACGTAGAAGATGAAGGTAATGGCTCCGAGCAGGGCCGTCAGTGGTTGCACGAGCAGCGCCAGGTAAACCAGCCCGCTGCCCGCCAGCGCACCGCCCAGCAGCATGGCTTGATCGGGTTGAATACGTCCCGCCGGCAGGGGGCGGTCCTCGGTCCGGCGCATCAGACGGTCATGATCGCGTTCCAACCATTCATTCAACGCCGCGGCCCCGGCCGCCAGCAGGCTGGTGCCGAGCAGGGTGTGGAGCAACAAGAGGTAGTCCACCGCGCCGGTGGTGCCCATGTAAAAACCAACCAGCGTGGTCAGCAGCACCAACGCGTTCAGGCGCGCCTTGAACAACTCCGAGTACACCGAGAACCGGGAACGGTCGGCGGCGGGCAGGTCGGTTATGGCGGGTTCGCTGGCTTTCATGTCTGGGTCTGCGGCGCGGGTGACGCCAAAGAATGCGCGCGAGATTGCATGACGGTTTTCGCGGTCGCAATCGAAAATTCCGCAGCCACCAAACTCAGCACCGCGCCGGTCACCAAACACGCCGCGCCAACCATCACGTGCGCGGTCGCGATGTCCGCCGGTTTGTTTTGAATGACGGTGAGAATTCCGAGACCAGCCTGCACTAACACCAGGCCCGTCCATACATTGGCGAGGCCGCCACCGGTGGCCTGAAAACCGCGCGCGGCCCGCCGGAACCGCCAGGCGGCATATGGCACCAGGATCAGCAGACCCAGGCCGGTGAAGCGGTGAACCATGTGCAGGTGAATCTGGGCTGCGGTGACCGGGTTGAATTCGCGATGATCAATGCGCCAGACATTGTATTTGTGAATTGATTCCGGGTCCGTCGCCGGATAGAGCTGACCATGCGCGAGCGGAAAATCCGGCACCGCCAGTCCGGCGTGTTGATGCCGCATCGCCGCGCCCAACAGGAGCTGCAGAAAGATGACACCCGTGGCGAAGTACACCCAGCCTCGGGCGGCATTCATCGCCGGCTGCGTGGGGTCGTCGAACTGACGCGCAGAATCGCGATTCCGCCCGGTAACACCCGTGATCCACCACCTGCTGACGAACACGGCAATCACACAGAGGAGCACCAGAAAAATCTGGCCCAGGCAGCCGTGCAAAATCCCAAACGCGGTTCCCAGCCGTACATCCGCCAGGATGTGCGCATCGAGCACAACCCGCAGCCCCCCGAGCAACCCTTGAATCTGCACCATATAAAACGCCACCCAACCCAATTGAGGCAGCGAACCCGGCAGCCGGCGGTTGCGCACCCAGACAAAGCCGGCCAGCAACACCACCCCGCCGATGCCCATCAGAAAATGTCCGGCCCCCTTCCAGTTCGGCCCCAGCGCCAGCAATCCCAGACCGGCAATAATCTCCACCAGCCCGATGCCGATGAGTGGTTTCCGGGATTCGTATCCACCCAGCCAGCGGGTTAACGCCACCACCAGCACGCCGACCATCGTCGCCCACAGCCGATGCGTGTGTTCATCGAACACCCCGCCGGTCAGCCACAAGGAAAGGTCCAGCGCGAACATGTTGTAGCCAAAACTGGTCGGCCAGTCCGGCACGGCCATGCCGACGCCTTTGCTGGTCACCAGTCCGCCAATGCCCACCAGCCCCCATGTCGCAAGAGCCGTGAGCCAGGCAAACCGGGCCAGCCAGGGATTGTGGGAAACGCGCTCCACAAACGATCGCAACTCAAATCGGTTAAAGAAAAAGCCGCTGCGAGACCGCACGCCCCGCAGCGGCAAAACACCCCAGACGACTTATTTGGCTTCCATCGTCATCTCGACCACCGCGCCGGAATCAGTCACTTCGATTTCCTTGGTGACATCGACGCCGCCGCTGGCCTTGCGGTGATTCAACACCAGCGTGTATTTGCCGGCCGGCACGTTCTTGATGGTGAACTTGCCGTCCTGGTCCGTCACCGCGAAGTAAGGATGATCAAAGATGCTGACGTAGGAGAACATCCAGGGATGCACGTCGCACTTGAAGCGGAGGTGCATTTCCTCGGCGGGAAACATAAAGTCGAGGTCGGGGCCCTTGGGGAGTTGCGCCTTGTTGGCCTCCTTGTTGCCGCCCGCCGTGTTGCGCGGCGTGGGATGCACGTTGTGCAGCACCGGGTCGGAGTTCTTGGCGATGATCTTCTGACCGGTTTGCGCGGCCGTAATGTACGGCACGTATTCGCAGTTCACCTGGTCGAGGATCAGCGGGGTTGCGCTGGCACCGGTGGACTTGCCGGCCATGCCCTTGAGATAAACCACCACGTCGCCCAGGCCGTTGTTGGCACCGGTGACGTAAAACCGCGTGGTCGGCAGTTTGTCCGGATGCAGCTTGCGGCATTGGGGATCGAGGGTGGTGATTTCTCGCTCCGGTGCCGGCGTGCCGGTGAGCTTGATGGTGCCGGTGATATCGCCAGCGGTCGCCATGTGAGCGGCGATTCCCAGCGCGAGGACAGAACCGAGTTGCAGTTTCATAGTCATGTTCGGAATTACGGTTGCGGACAGTAGCAAGCGCATCAGCGGCCAGCAAGCCCCGTGTGAAACATTTCACAAGCGCTTATTTCGGCAATAAGACGCCCGCCATGCGGGACGGATTCATTACCGGACGGACGCCAGTCGCGACATCACCCCAGCCATGTCCAACGCGGTCTGCGCCGCTTCGAGCCCGCGATTGTGCTTGGGGCTCAGGCAGCGCTCCCGCGCCTGTTCCTCGTTTTCCAGCAGCAACACCTCATGGATCACCGGCACCTGATGATTCACTTGAATCAAGACCAGCGCGTTGGTGACCGCCTCGCCGATGTGCTGGGCGTGGGTGGTCGCGCCGCGCAAAATGACGCCCAAGCAGATGATGCCATCGCAGCCGCCCCCCGCCGCGAGCTTCGCCGCGACCACCGGAATCTCGAAAGCGCCCGGCACGCGCACGACTTCCACCGAGCCACCGGCGCTTCGAAGAGTTCGTTTGGCGGCGCGTACCATGGCGTCCACAAAGCGCGCGTTGTAACGCGAGGCGATGATGGCAAAACGGCCACCCACCTGGCGGGCGGTTCGTGGAGAGACTTGCTTCAGCATAAATTGGCGCGCTGGTTCAAAGCAGATGGCCCATCTTCTCGGCCTTGGACTTGAGGTACTTCTTGTTGTGCGCGTTGGGCTTCACGCGGATGGGCACCTGCTCGGTGATTTCGAGGCCATAACCATCGAGGCCCACCACCTTCTTCGGGTTGTTCGTCATCAGGCGAATGGTCTTCAAGCCGAGGTCCGCGAGGATTTGCGCGCCGATGCCGTACTCGCGCAGGTCCATGCCGTAGCCGAGCTTCAAGTTGGCCTCGACCGTATCCAGTCCCTGCTCCTGAAGTTTGTAGGCCATCAGCTTCGGCCCGAGCCCGATCCCCCGCCCTTCCTGCCGCATATAGACGATCACACCCGCGCCCGCCTCGTCGATTTGCTTCATCGCCTGGTGAAGCTGCGGCCCGCAATCACAACGCCGGCTGCCAAACACATCCCCGGTCAGGCACTCGCTGTGAACCCGCACCAGGACGTTCTTGCGCCCCTCGACCTCGCCCTTCACCAACGCGAGATGATGCTGGCCATCAACCTTCGAACGATACAAGTGCAGCCGGAAATCCCCGTAATCCGTGGGCATCTTCACGACCTCGACGCGTTCGACGAGCTTCTCAATCGACCGCCGGTATTTGATCAGCGCTTCGATGGTGCAAATCTTAAGCTTGTGCTTGCGGGCGAAACGCCGGAGCTGCGGCAAACGCGACATCGTGCCGTCGTCGTTCAAAATCTCGCAGATCACGCCCACCGGCCGGAACCCGGCCAGCTTCACCAGATCGACCGCCGCCTCGGTGTGGCCCGCGCGCTGGAGCACGCCCCCCGCCTTCGCCCGCAGGGGAAAGACATGCCCCGGTTGGACCAGATCCTCCGGCATCGTCCGGGGATCGGTCATCAGTTGAATGGTCCGGGCGCGGTCGGCGGCGCTGATGCCCGAGCCGATCCCTTTGCTGGCATCGACGCTCACCTGGAAATCGGTGCGAAAGGCCTCGCGGTTCTGCGACACCATCTCGCCCACACCGAGCTGCTTCAACCGCTCCTCCGTGGTGGGCACACAGATCAGGCCGCGACCATGCCGGGCCATGAAATTGACCGCCTTGGGCGTCACCTTCTCCGCCGCCAGGATGAGATCGCCCTCGTTCTCGCGGTCGGCATCATCCACCACGATGACCATGCGCCCGCGCCGGAGATCGGCGATGACGGCTTCAATCGAATCAAACGGCTGCTTCATGCGCGGGCAAGGTTATGCCAGTCCGCCGCCCGCGAAAGCGAGAAAATCGCCGACGACGTCAGCAAAAGCGCCGGCGAACAAGTCGTCCGCGAGAATGCGGCGCTAAAAAAGCGGATGGATGATGAGTCCGGTGAGTCCATAGAGAAGGGCAGCGAGCTTATGTGAGGGCGTGATTTCGTCGCAGCGCGGCTGTGTCGAACACCAACCGCAGCAATTCTGTTCACTTGGATTCGAGTGTTGCCAAAAACTTTGGTGACGCCAACAACTGCTTAAGGGCGACGTCAGGTCTTCCCATCTTGGTCGCAGCCAAGATCAGGAACGCCATGAGTTGGCGGATGATCTCAAAGAATTCTACTCCGAGGTGGAAGACCTTCATGGCATCAAGTTGTTCTATGGCTTTCAGGAATTCGAGCGAATCCTGCGCTCGATGCCCTGCAACCAAATTCCGAATGTCGTTGTAGAGAAACTGGTGGTTCGCATTTTTGAATTGATTGAGCTGCTTACAAGCTTGGTCGAAAGTTTTCATCTCTTCGCCGTTAACATCCAATGCGGCAAGGGATGCTCTAAAATCCTTGCCGAGCATGTGAGAAAGATCGTCGCAGACTTCATAGAGCAATAACCCCATCTGTCGTGCTGTGTGCTTGAGCCTCCAGGTTTCGAAAGTGGAAACCATATCCACCTTTAACACGGCAAAGTCTCTATCCATCAACAAGAGGTAAAGCCCTACGTTATGAATCCGCTCCGCGTTAACCAAGCCCAGTTCCCGTGTTTTAATTTTTTGTTCTGTTAGAGTGGCTATGGCTGACTCCAACACAGGCAGCCGCTTTTTCTCTGCTCGCAAGGTCCGCCTCAGATTTCTGTTCGTAAGATAAAACAATAGCGCCTTGCCAAACCATCTCCAGCCCTTCGGAAAATCCCGATGGTCAGGGAAGCTGGTCGCTTGCGCCGACATTGGTCTCTGGGTTTGCCCCACGAGCGAATGTTAGCCTATGGGTCCACAAAAAGGAAATCACTATGGTGAACAATGGAGGTGAGAATTCGCTCAGGAATCATAAGTGGATTCCATCACTCAACGGAGGGCTTGGCCGCAACGGCACGGAGCTTCAGAGCATCGCATCCTCGCCAGCCACTAAGGCTTTGAAGCAATCCAACCTTGCCGCAGGGCCGGTTCCGCGCGGACATTCGCCTCATGCAAGCCGGTGAATGGTTGACCCGTGGTTCGGCGTGGGTGGCGTTTGCCGCGTGGTTCCTCGCGCTGGCGTTGCGACCGGGCGGTTCGCATCCCGCACGGGAATCCCTGGCAGCCCGCATCTGGCTGGCCGGGAGCCTGGTGATGCTGCTTCACACCGCGCTGGCCTTTCATTTCTTTCATCACTGGAGCCATGCCGCCGCCGTCGCCGATACCGCCCGCCAGACGGAAGCCGTGACCGGTCTCAACTGGGGCGGCGGCGTCTGGCTCAATTATCTCTTCGCCGGCGTCTGGCTCGGGGACGCGGTGTGGCGGTTCGCGCCCGGCCAAACATTTGAACGGCGGCCGCGCGGGATGGCTTGGGCGATCCACGGGCTGCTTGGCTTCATCTGGTTCAATGCCACGGTCGTGTTCGGGTCCTGGCCGATGCGGATCGCGGGCGCGGGCGTGTTCATGGTGCTCGCCGTTCAATATTGGCGGGTTCGTCGAAGCCCACGCTCATCCCAATTGCCGGATGCTTCCGGTTCCGTTTAACTCGCGCGCGTGGATTCCTTCCTGACAAAACTGGCCCGAGCCATCCGTGAAGAACGGTTGCTGCCCGCGCGGGCCAGGTTGCTGGTCGCGGTGTCGGGCGGGCTGGATTCCATGGTGCTGCTCACGGCGCTGGCAAGGCTGGCGGCCGGGTTCAACTGGCGGCTCGAAGCGGCGCACTTCAACCATCAACTCCGGGGGCGCGCGGCGGATGCGGATGAACGCTTTGTCCGGCGGGCTTGCGCGAA
>CAYXDZ010000160.1:0-3020 GCA_964463815.1 uncultured Verrucomicrobiota bacterium
GGACTTGTTTCCGCGCGCCGGTTCTGGTGATGCTGCGCGCCGCGTGCGCTTCCTCATGCTCAACTGGCGCGATCCCCGCAACCCACAGGCCGGCGGTGCCGAACGGGTGTCGCAGCGCTACCTGCTCGCCTTGCGGGAGCGCGGCCATCACGTCGAGTGGTTCGTGAACCAGTTTCCGGGCGGCGCGGCGCACGAAACCGTCGAGGGTGTGCCGGTGACCCGCGGCGGCGGGCGCGGTTCCTCCATCCTGGCGGCGATGGAGTGGTATCGCTCGCAACCCCGCTTCGACCTGGTGATCGACCAGCACCACGGCATCCCGTGGTTCGCGCCATGGTGGTGCGGCACGAACTGCATCGCCTACATCCACGAAGTCCTCGGCCCGATCTGGGATTCTTTCTTCAACTGGCCGTGGAATGTGATCGGTCACGAGCAGGAGCAACTCACGCATCAGCTTTACGCGGGCGTACTGTTCTGGACGCCCTCCGACAGCACGCGCCGGGAACTCGAGTCGCGCGGGGTTCGTTCGGTGAAAGTCCTTTCCAACGGGGTGGACACCAAACCGCTGCCGGAGCTGCCGCCCAAGCCGCTCGCCGCGCCGCTCCGGCTGATCACCGTCTCCCGGCTCGCCCCGAACAAACGGGTGGATCACGCCGTGCGGCTGCTGGCCGAACTCAAGCGGCGCGGTCACGCGTCGGAATTGATGATCGTCGGCGGCGGGGATTGCGAAACAGACTTGCGGCGACTCGTGGCGGAGCTCGGTCTCCTGGCCGTCGTTCGTTTCAGCGGCCGCGTGACGGAGACGGAGAAGAACCGGTTGCTCGGCGAGGCGCACTTTCTGGTTCATCCCTCACAACGCGAGGGCTGGGGCTTGAATGTCATCGAGGCCAACGCGATGGGCACACCGGCGCTGGTCTATCCTGTTGGCGGCCTGGTGGACTCGACGGTGGCGGGTGTAACGGGCTTGATCGCGCGGGCGGAAACCCCCGCCGCCCTGGCTGATGAACTGGATGGCTTGCTGCCCGCTGCGGCGCGCTACGAAGAACTCCGGCGAAACGCCTGGCGACGGTCCTTTGAATTTCAGTGGGAGCAGGTGCTGCCGCCAGCGTGTGAATGGCTGGAGGCCCGGGCACGGTCCTGAGGTTTTTTTATTCTGCGGTCGAGCCGCCATGGTTGGCCTTGCTCGCATTGCCGTCCCGGCCTACCCTCACACCATGAACAACCAATATACGGCCATCGTGAAAAAGGATGGCGACTGGTGGCTCGGCTGGCTGGAAGAGGTTCCGGGAGTGAACGCCCAGGAACGAACCCGCGAGGAATTGATGAGCAGTTTGCAGGAAGCGTTGCGCGACATCTTGGAATTGAACCGCACCGAGGCTCGCCAGGCGGCGAAGGGAGATTACGAGGAAGTTTCCATTGCGGCATGAAGCGCAAAGAGTTGCTTCGTCATCTGACCGCGCATGGTTGCCGGCTCTTGCGCGAAGGAGGCCGTCATTCAATCTGGCAGGAAACCGCCAGCGGTCGAAAGTCGGCGATTCCAAGGCATGCTGAAATCAAAGATTTGCTGGCTGGCAAAATCTGCCGCGATCTCGGCGTTCCAGAACCTTGACCTCGGTTACCGCCCCTTCTGCCGGGTCATCATCGCCCGCTTGATCTCGCGGTCGGCGGATTTCTTTTTCAGATCCTCCCGTTTGTCGTGCTGGACCTTGCCCTGACCGACGGCGAGGCGGACCTTCACCCGGCTGTCCTTCCAGTAGAACGAAAGCGGCACCAGTGAGTTGCCCTTCACCGCCGCCAGCTCGAAGAGCTTCCGAATCTCCGTCTTGTTCAGCAGCAGCTTGCGCTTTTCCTTGGCCTGGTGGTTAAACCGGTTGCCGTGCGCGTATTCGTCGATGTGGGCGTTGTAGAGCCAGACCTCGCCGTTTTCCACCCGCGCAAAGGCATCGTTGATCTGCACCTTGCCCGCGCGGAGCGACTTCACCTCGGTGCCGCGCAACACCAGCCCCGCCTCGTAGGTCTCGAGGATGTGGTAATCGCGGCGCGCTTTCGAGTTGGTGACGATGTCCGCCATAAAAGGAATCGGCCGGAAGCCTGCACTTCCGGCCGCTCGCAATAAAGTCCAATTGAAGGGTGCTTAGTCCTTCTTCTTTTTCTTCTTCGCCGTCTTGGCGCCGCCTTCGCCCTCGGGCTGGGGCAGCAGCATTTCGAAGTCGATGGCCCCCTCGACGATCTCGCGCAGGGCGATGTCCGCCGCGCCCAGGCCCACGGTGTCCTTCACCAGCGGGCGGCCCATGCCGCCGCCGCCGGCGTTGAGCTGCTTCACGCGCCGGGACACGACGTTGACGAGGATGTTGGGGTTGACCACTTTCTCCAGGGCCAGTCTGCACAATTCGCTGTTCATAGTTCGGAAACGTCCTACCGGGGACGGGCGCGAAACCTTATCGGGCAACCGGGGTCATGCAATAAGAATCTTCCGGCCAAAAGGCGTCAAAACCCGGCTTTTCCGCTCCCCGCCCAAGGCCGGTCCCCTCAGTCCCGGAAATTCACAAAACTCAGGGCGACCGGGAAATCATGTCCCTGCACGGCGGCGATCGCCTCCTGCAAGTCGTCCCGGCTCTTGCCGCTCACGCGCACTTCGTCGCCCTGGATCGAGGCCGTCACCTTGAGCTTCGTATCCCGGATGAAGGACGTGATCTGCTTGGCCACCGCGCCCTCGATGCCCTGCTTGATCTTGATGCTCTGGCGGGCGTGGCCGAGCGGCGAGATGTCCGGCTCGCCCCGGTCGATGCTCTTCATGCTGATGCCGCGCTTGCTGAGGCGGCCCACCACCATTTCCTCGAGCGCCTTGATCTTGAATTGATCGTTCGCGCCCAGCTTGATCTCGGCCTTGTCCAGCGTGATGGACGCGTTCGCGCCCTTGAAGTCGAAGCGGTTGCCCAGTTCCTTCTGCGCCTGGTTCACGGCGTTTTGCACTTCCATGAGATCCACTTTGGAGACGATGTCAAAAGTCGGCATGGCGGCGA
>CAYXDZ010000160.1:3120-7558 GCA_964463815.1 uncultured Verrucomicrobiota bacterium
TGCACTTCCATGAGATCCACTTTGGAGACGATGTCAAAAGTCGGCATGGCGGCGAGCCTAGCGAGCCGGTCCGCGCGCCGGCAACCGGCAAATGATTTGCCACGACGGGAGCGGTTTGGTTACGTCGCCCGCACCTGCGAACCATGAGCGACGCCCCGCCCGACAGTTTGTTTCACCGGCCCGCCTCCTACGTCGAAC
Organism: uncultured Verrucomicrobiota bacterium; assembly: GCA_964463815.1. Taxonomy (GTDB): domain Bacteria; phylum Verrucomicrobiota; class Verrucomicrobiia; order Limisphaerales; family RI-55; genus RI-55. The sequence continues at coordinate 3,319 of CAYXDZ010000160.1, forward strand.
GCCTCGACTACGGGGCCATATTTTCCCACCCGCAACCGCTGGAAGTGGAGCTCGGCTGCGGCGACGGTTCGTTTCTGCTGGCCTGGGCGGCGCAGCATCCCGCGCGCAACTTTCTCGGCATCGAACGCCTGTCCGGTCGCATCGGCAAGCTGGACCGCAAGGGGCGTTGCGCCGGGTTGACGAACCTCCGGTTGATGCGCGTCGAGGCCGCTTACTTCGTCCAATACCTCCTCGTTCCCACCTCGGTGGCGGCCGTGCATATCTATTTCCCCGATCCCTGGCCGAAGAAACGCCACCACAAGAACCGCCTGATCCAGCCGCCTTTTGTGAACGTCCTCGGCCAAGCGCTGGCTCCGGGCGGCACGGTCTATCTGCGCACCGACGATCAGGAATACTTCGCGCAGATGCTGGAAGTCTTCGCCGGGGCGACTCAGTTCGAGGCGGTGGAAACTCCGGTCGAACTGAAGGCCGTGGTGACGGATTTCGAGCGCGAGTTCAACGCCCGGGGCATCCCGACGAACTACGCCGCATACCGGCTGCGTGAAACGTAAGGGGTAACACGTAAGGTGGGGGGCTCCATTGGCAGGGCGAACTTTCCCCGCTCACGCATTACGCATCACGAATTACGTTTTACGCCTTACACCTCACACATCAATGATCGGCCCCTTGCCGGGCGGCACGTCGCGGCGGTTCGGTGCGGGTTGTCCCGCCTCCGTATGCACATGCGCTTCAACCCGGCGTCCCCCGCCGCCGAAGAGCGCATTCAAGAAGCCGTTGACGATGCTGATCACCAGACTGCCGAAGAACGCCGCCCAGAAACCGTCCACGTAAAACTCCCGCACAAGCTGGCCGGTCAACATGAGGAGCAGCGCGTTGATGACCAGGGTGAAGAGCCCGAGCGTGATCAATTGCAGCGGCAACGTGAGCAGAAAGAGGATCGGCTTGAGGAAGGCGTTGAAGATGCCGAGCACCAGCGCCGTGATCAGCAGCGTGCCCCAGCCCGCGCACTCGATGCCGGGCACGATCTGGGCCGCCGCCAGCACGCCCACCGAGGTGAAGATCCAGCGGCGGAGAAAACCGGTGTTGCTTTTGTCAGCCATTGCGCCCGCAGCCTACTGCCCGTGGCGGATCAGGGCAAATGAGGAATGTGACCGGCGCTTTCGACCAGTAAGTGAGATCGGTGGTAGCGCAGACTGGTAGTCTGCTGTATCGCCGAATGGCATTCGGCCGGTCTGGACCTGGGTGAAGGGTTGGGGAAGTCGGAGGCCCACGCGGATTACCAATCCGCGACACAGCAGAGTGCCACTCTGCGCTACGTCGTTTTTTATCGGCCGCTCAAGTGCCCGGCCGGACCCAAAGCAGTTCCGTCGCGGTTGAGGCGCTTAACGAGGCACCTGTCAGGCACGCCGGGATCAGCGCAAACTGACCCGCCGCGAGCGTCACCTGACCCGCCGGTGAATCCACCAACGCCTCCCCGCGCAGCAGGCCGATCACCTGCAACGTGGCTGCGTCGAGCGCCAGCGTTTTGCCTCCGGCAATCTCCACCTGGTCCACGCGAAACAGCGGATCATTCACCAACGGACGCACCCGGCCGGCGGATGTTGCTTCGTATTGCGGCTCGATCAACGCCGGCTCGAAGTCGTTGAAATCAATCGAGCGCAGCGACTTCTCGATGTGCAGTTCGCGCGGTTTGCCGTCCAGACCGACGCGATTCCAGTCGAACACGCGATAGGTCGTGTCCGAGTTCTGCTGAATCTCGAAGATCACACTACCGGCGCCCAGCGCGTGGACGCGTCCGCTGCGGAGGAACATGCAATCGCCAGGCTTCACCACGATGCGATGAAAACATTCGGCCACCGTGCCGTCCGCCGTCTTGCGCTCGAAGTCGGCGCGCGTCACCCCGCGTTTGAGCCCGGCGAAAATGTCGGCGTCAGGCGTGGCGGCGGCGACGTACCACATCTCGGTCTTGGGTTCGCCATCCAGTTCCGCCGCGATCCCGGCCGGCGGATGCACCTGGAGCGAGAGCTTGTCCTGCGCATCGAGGATCTTGATCAGCCAGGGAAAGCGCCGTTTCCCCGCACGGGTAGGAGCCGACGTAAGAAGGCTCTGTTTAACGCTGGCCGCCGAGGGTTGATCATCAGTGGTAAAGTGGTTTTCTCCGAACAGTTCCCGCGCGTGATTCTCAACCAGCCAGTGCAAGTCACGCCCGGCCAGCGGGCCGTTGGCGATGATGCTCACGTCGCCCGGGCGGTCGGTGATCTCCCACGATTCGCCGATGGGCACGCCGGGTGGCAGCGGTTTGCCGTAAAGTTCTTCAATCCGGCGTCCACCCCAGACGCGTTCCTTGAAGATGGGTTTGAAAGTCAGTGGGTAGAGCATCGGTTGAGTTGCTTTGCCATGAGCCATCGGCGGTTGTGACCTCGCTGACGCTCGGCTTGAGTTTCGGCGGCGCAGCCGCACCGCCCCGAATAATGGTGGGGCGGACCTGCGCGCCGGGCCGAAGCCGCGCGAAGGCTGGCTGGTCCGCCCACTATGCCCGGCAACGAGCGAAGCAACGTTGCCGGTCGGGATGAAACAGTAACAAGCACGGATAGCCTACTTCTTTCCTTCATTGAAGAAGATGAACGTGCCCGTCTTGCCCGACATCACGAGATCCTTCCAGCCGTTGGCGTCCAGGTCCGCCACGCGGATGAACAAACCGGTGCCGGCGTCGTTCGCATCGATTGTGTGCCGCGTGAGCTTCAGCGTCGCGCGATCCCAGGTGTAGTAGTAGATGCACGCCGGTTCCGCCGCGCCGGGATCGCGGCCCGAGTGCGCGCGGATGCGTTTGCCGGTGATCAAGTCGGGCCGGCCGTCGTTGTCGATGTCTTCCCAGGCCAACGCGTGCGCCTGCGACCAGGACTTGTCGATCACGTGCTCGCGCCACTGCGTCTTGCCGTCCTGGGGGGCGAGTTGTTCCATCCAGAACACGCCGTAATTGTGGCCGCTGCCCCAGATCACGTCGTTGCGGCCGTCGCCATTCAGGTCGGTGACAATCATCGGGCAGCTCGCCTGTTCGTAGAGCCAGTCTTCGTGAAGCTGCCAAGGAGTTGCCGCTGGATCACCCGCCGGGCGCTCGTACCAGCCCGACCGGAACGTGATATCCTCGCGCCCGTCACCGTTGATGTCGCCAAAGCCCATGCCGTGGCCGTTGACATTGCCGACCACGAGCTGCTCGAGCGTGTGCTTGCCGTCGTTATTCGCCAGCTTCCACACCGTCATTGGGTTTTTTGGATTCCAACTGTCCACGACGAACTCCGGCCGGCGATCGCCGATCATGTCGCGCAGGAACGTGATCTCGTTCTCCTGCGCGGTGACCTGCAACACCTGCTTCGCCCAGAGCTTGCCGTATTCGAGGCCTTTTGCGCCGGGATTCTTGTACCAGTAAATCTCCTTCCCCATGTACGAGCCCGCGATGAGATCCATCCAGCCGTCGCCATCCACGTCGTGGGCGTGCTCACCGTTGTTTTCGAGGTAATCCTCGCCGAACTCGGCCACCTCGCGCAGCGGGCGCGGCGTGAAATCGGGCGCGAGAAACAGGTTGCGGCCGGCCGAGACGTCGAGCTTGCCGTCGTTGTTGAAGTCGGCCACGGCGCAGGCCTCGTTCGGGTCGTGGTAGAGCTTCACCTTGCGCCACGCGAGATCGGCGGCGGAACTGGCGGACAGTGGCAGCAAGGTGAGAACGAGCAGGCTTGAGAGGCAGCGCATGGCTGTTTCTAAACCCTCCCGTGGTTTCCGTAAATGCGGCAATGCAGTAAAACTTTTCGCTGGAATCAGCCTTCCCTTCACCTGCCGCCTTCGCTTCAATCCGGTGATCACGAATGTCCGACACCGCACCACCGTTGGCCTGGCTGGAGAATGAAGCGGGAGAGCAACTCCCGCTCGGTCCGTCGTTTTCCATCGGCCGCTCGTCCACGTGCGATCTGATGCTCCAGGACAGCAAGGTCTCGCGCAAACACGTGGTGATCAACCGGCAGGCTGGCGACGAATTCTGGCTCTCCGACCTGGGCAGCGCCAACGGCACCTACGTCAATCAACTGCGCGTCAGCCAGCCCACGCGATTGCGTCCGGGCGACGAAATCCGCATCGGACCCTTTCAACTCAGCTTCCACAGCGCGACCGAAGATCCGGCTGCCGAACCCACGCAGGTCACCACCCAGCAGACCATCATTGATTTCCGGCACGAACGTCGCTGGTTGCT
>CAYXDZ010000161.1:0-7552 GCA_964463815.1 uncultured Verrucomicrobiota bacterium
ACTCATGTAACACTCCATTCCTTTCATCGGAGTGTTACCCCTTTTTCAGTTCATCGGTGTCTCATGATCTGGTCGCTAGGACACTGTCTGGATCACTGACGTGCTGCGCCACTGGACGGCATTAACCTGCTATGCAGACGGGGACATTTCGCGAAAATACTCCAAAGGGGGGTGCGGCCCCGCGCGGTAGCGTGACCGCCCCCCAACTCCCCGGTCTCTTTCTCCCTCGGCATATCCCGTACGCGTCCTTTAGGACCGTGGGCAAATTTTCTGCGGACATACAAAATCGGTTGCGGCCGGTCCGGTTGAAATCAAACAAAGTATCCCCCGTTGGTTCCGTGCCTATACATGGGTGCGCGGTCCCCTGCTCCGGCTCTCCGCTCTGGTTCATGGCGACACCGCCCGATAGAAGCGTTGCGGATTTTGCGCCGCATCAGCGTCGATAAACTCGGCGGCTTGGACCTGGTTGGTGAAGGTCACAAGGCGTTCCCAATGAACCAGATCATTGGAGGCTTCGATGCCATAGGAGGAGCCGAAGTCAGGGAACAGCGTGAGTCGAAAGACGCCGGCCTCATAACTCAACGGGCTTCCCAAGGACTGAAACTCATTGTCCTGCCAGCGGGCGAAATATCTGACGCCGCGGTCATCGTTCGCCGCGAGAAAGACGCCCCCGACCAGCAGGGAATTGTCCTGGGTCGCCAGGGCACTGCCCACCGGCATGCTGCCGGGATCGCCACGGGTCAATCCGGTGCCGAGGGCGGACCACGACGAACCACTCCATCGGGCGAGATTGTTCGCCGGGGTGCCGCCGGAGCTTTGAAAGAAGCCGGCCGCGTGCAGCGCCCCATGGTGGACGGTCAAGGCCCGCACGTCCGGGGTCAGCCAGTGGCCCATTCCGGTTCCCAGTCCCTGCCAGGCGCTGCCGGTCCAGCGGGCAATCCCGTTCACCTGCTGGCCGGCGGCGTGAGAAAACCGGCCACCTACATGCAAGTGGCCGTTGAAGTAGGCGAGGGTGTTGATGCGGTCATTCAAACCCCGCGCCACTTCCTCCCAGCCCGCGCCCAGCCAGCGGAGGATGCCGTAAGACCGGTCCTCGGGCGGACCGAGGTTGGGCACTCCCGCGTGGACCACGCCGTTGATGACGGCGAGGGCACCCGGATCAATCGGTGAGTTGGTGCCCGTGGCCTCCCACGAGGCACCGTCCCAGCGCGCCATGCCATCAATGTTCTCATCGATGCCTCCGGCGATGCCGAACTCACCCCCCACAAAAAGGGAACCTTCATGGACGACCAGATCGCGAACCCGGCCATTGACGCCATCGCCGACGGGCAACCACGCGGTGCCGTTCCAGCGCGCGAGGTAGCGAATGTCCTGGTCCCCCGCCCGCTGGAAGTCGCCGCCCATGTAGAGTTCGCCGTTGAACCAGGCGAGCGCACTGACCAGGCCGTCGGCACCCGCGCCGAGCGCGGACCAGTTGGCACCGTCCCAACGCGCAACCCGGTTAGCGGCCCGGCCCCCGGCGATGGTGAACACACCGCCCACGTAGATGTCGGCACCTTCCACGGTGATGGTGGTGACCTCGCCGTTGAAAGCATTGGAACCAAAGGGAAACACCCAGTCCGGGTTGTCGTGAGGTGTGGCGACATTGCCGGTGCCGCGCGCGTCATGCTTGAACTTCGGCCAGGGGGAGTTCGCCAGGGGACTGAGGTTCTCATGCAGGGCATGGAGCTGGCCGTCCAGGGACGTGGCGTAAACGGTTCCATCGAATCCGATGGTCAGACCGGATTGAACCATCCCCTGGGTCGGGTGCTTCCACCGCAAGGTGCCGTTCGGGTTGAGCGCGTAAACATACCAGTCATCCGCGCCAAAATAGATCGTGCCATCCGCCGCGACGGCCGGAGTTGAACGAATCTCGCCGCCCACTTGAAACGACCATTTCAACTGACCATCAGGGTTCAGCGCGTAAAGGTTGCCCCGGTGGATTCCGACCTGCGCGTCAAACACTCCGGAATTGCCGAAGTAAATGGTTCCGTCGGGTCCGACCACGGCCGAGCCGTTGATCGGGCCATCCGTTGGAAAATCCCAGGCCTTGGTCCCGGCGGGCGTGACTGCGTAGAACTTGTGATCGCGCGAGCCGAAATACAGCGTGCCGTCCGCGCCGATGGCGGGTGACGCCACCACGCGATCCCCGGTAATGAACGACCACAGGAGCTGGCCGCCGGGCGTGGCCGCATTCAGCCGCCCCGAGTAAAGATTGTTCCCCACATGATCCCCCTCCGAAGTGAAGTAAAGGCGGCCGTCCGAACCGATGGCGGGCGCACCCTTCGCGGAACCGGCCACGGGAAGCTGCCATAGAAACCCTCCCGCTGCCGAATAGGCCCGGAGCAGTCCTCCGCTGGTACCAAAATACACATTGCCGTTGGTGCCCAGCGCCGGCGATGACTGGGCGTGCCCCGGCGTGTCGAAGCGACGCAGACGGGTGCCATCCGGGTTGAGCTGGTAGAATCTCCCGGCCTCGGTGCCGAAGTGGACCACCCCGTCGGTGTGGATGGCCGGCGAGGAGCGCACGCGATCGTTCCGCAGGGCATCTCCCACCGGCACGAGATCGGCCACGAAGCCCCATTCAAAATTGCCGCGCGGATCATACACGGTGACCTCGCCGGAATCATTCATGTAGTGGATCACGCCCCCTTCGCCCAGCGCGGGAGTGACGTGAATCTGCGTACCGGACGAGGAGATCCAGCGGGTGATCACCGGCTGCAAAATGTTGACCGCCGCCGGCGCGCTTTGAATCTGGCCGTGCGCATTGGAAACGCGGACATGATACTTTGCGGCGTCCGCAAGGGTGGTGGCGTCCAGCGTCAGTTCGGTGCCGGTTTCCTCATCGATTGGCACCCCATCCTTGAACCACGCGTAGTCCAGGGGACCGGAGCCAAAGGCATCGACCCGCAGGGTGACACTGGCCCCATTGGTCACGGTGGTGACGGACACCGGGGAAACCAGCAAGGTCGGGCTTGTGCCCGGAGGCACCACCTTGATGCGGGCGGCCGGGGAAGTGCGCACCGCCCCGACGTTGTCCGTGGCCCGGGCCTGCACGTGATGGACGCCACCGGGGGGATTCCAAGTGGTCGAGAACGGTGCCGAATTGACGGTTGCCACCACGTTGGAGTTGGCCAGATACTCAACCTTCACCACCGGGTTCAGGGAGCCGCTGACATCCACCGACAGCGGAACGGCTTCGCCGAGGGTATAAATTGTTTCCGGTTGCGGACTGGTAAGAGTTGGCACCGGACCTTCCCAGGCACGTCCGGTGTGCTGCCGGTTCTGCATGAACATCGGCCACGGCCCACCGGCCGGGCCGCTGTCGCCGCCGAGCAGAACGACCTGCGCGTCCGTGGTGACCACCACGTCGCCACTGTCGAGAATCAGGGGCGAAAGCGGGAAGTCCCGCGTGCCGTTGGCAAGCTCCCCGATTTTGATGCCGAGGGAATTGATCCGGAAGAATTGCCCGACGTGTCCGTTACCGATGTAAATGGAGCCGTCCGCCGCCACTGCTGGTGTGCCACGGATCCCGCCACCGAAGGGCAGCGACCACTTCAAGGTTCCGTTGGGCCGGATGGCCAGCAGCGTGCCGTCGTTCGAGCCGCAATAGATCGTGCCATCGATCCCGATCGAGGGCGACGCCCTGCTGACACCGGAACTGATGGGCAGCATCCATTTCTGCGTGCCGGTGGGCGTCAGGGCAAAGAACTGTCCGGCATTGGCGGACCCGAAATACAACGTGCCGTCGGCCCCGATGGCGGGCGCGGCGATGATGCCGCCACCGACAGGGAATTCCCACTGGAACTGGCCGTCACGGTCCACCGCCGTGAGACGATCGTTGCCGGTGCCGAAATAGATCGTGCCGTCACCGCCGATCACCGGCGTGCCGGCCAGATTTCCGGACGGGGAGTACTCCCATTGCTTCGTGCCATCGGGCAGCACGGCGAACAGTCTGCCACCGGAGCCACCCGTGTAGATGGTGCCGTCCTCACCGATGGCGGGAGTGAGCAAAACCTGGCCATCAAGCGGGAAGTCCCACTTGGCGGTGCCATCCGGATGCCGGGCAAACAGCCGGGCGTTCGAAGTGCCAAAATAGAGTGTGCCGTCGGCCGAAACGGAGATCACCGTGCTGATGACACCACCTTCGAGATGCCGAACCCACTTCTCCTGACCGGCGACATCGAGCGCGTAAATCCATTCGCTCGCACCCACCAGAATGCTGCCGTCCGTGCCGAGTGCGGGTGCATTCAAACTCGGGTATGGCACCGAATACTCCCACTGCTCGGAGATCGGTTCGGCGGCAACCAGGCGCAATTGAACCGTGGTCAGCAGCGAGATGAGCAGGCTGCCGCGCAAGAGGATGGTGGCTGGGTTTTTCATGGCACTTTCGTAAATTCCGGTTGAGCGTTCTTCCGGTCTTTCTGGTTTCCGACTGGTTGAGTGCAATCAACGCGATTTGGGGTTCAAAGTTTTTTTCGGCCAAACGGAGCATGCTCCAAGATCGTGTTGGAAGTCATCGCCGTGCGGCGTCCTCTACCTCCGTTGTCCTTACCTGAACCCGGTAAAATCTCACTCCTTCCGCCAGGGCACCTTCATCGACATAGTTCACACTGCCGGTGGTGTTGGTGAGCATGGTGAGATAGGACCAGTCGCGATTCAGGTCGGGAGTGAACTGAAGTTCGTACACCTGCACCGGCGGCGCGATGATGAGCAGTTGATTGCCGGCGATTTGCAGGAACGGCCGGGGATCGTCCAACGTGGCGGTTTGCGCGGGACCCAACGGACGTCTTTGCCGGACTTCCTCGGGAAGGTTGACGCGACCACCGGCGTCCGGAGCCGTCCCGGCCAACAACCCGTCCACCCCGGCGAGCTCATGAATTTCCGTGTGGTGCAGCGCGCGGCCGTAGATGCGGAAATCACGCATCCAGCCGTGGAACTCATGATGTCCGCCCCAGTCCGGCGGAAACGCCCCGATGCGGAACGGACCCGACACCATTTGCAGAGGCTGGGCGAAGCGCTCCACCAGTTGCCGGCCGTTGAGCCAGATGCTCTGCCGGAAGCGGCTGTATTGCACCACCACATGATTCCATTGTGTGCGGTCGGGAACCGCCAGCGGAGCGACCACGTCGTCCCGGAAGAAGCCCAGATAGAGTTCGTTGAACGCGCGGAGCTGGAGGTGCATCGCCCGGTGGCAGCGGTTGGCTTCCTTCAGCGAGAACAGGCTGAACCACTCGTTGGTGGCGTCGGATTTCATCCAGAAGCTGACGCTGAACTCCCGCCGGCCCAGCGGCACGTGGGGCAGCTCCAGGAAATTTCCGTCGCCCGGAAACCGCGCCACGCCGTTCTCCATCCGCACGCTGCCATGGACGGTCACTGGCAGGTTGGCGGGGCTGTGATCGTTCAAATCCGCCGTCATCGGCAGCCAGGCCAGCAGGCCCTCGCTCAAGTCCGCGCCGGGTTGCAGGGTCAAGTCATCGGCGGTGGGCAGCCGCTTCCTTGATACTTGCCCTTCGATCCCGCGGAGCCGGTTGGTGGCCATCATCTGCTGCTCGAGCCACAACCGGTCGGGATGGTCGAGAATCCACTGGTAGTGCGCGCGCGCGGCCTCGAAGTCACCCTCGAATTCGGCGAACAGCCCCAGATAAGCCCGGGCCGCGACCTCGTAACCGAAGGCCCGATGCGGCCAGAACTCCACCTTCTTGAGCATGTCGAACGCGATCTCCTGGGACTTGGCGATGGTTACCTCGGCCGGAATCTGCCCCGCAAACATTCGCAACAAGGGATACGGCCACTGGCAGGGGTTGCCATGCCGCAACGAGTTCTCCAGGTGCAGGGCGGCCTCCCCGTCCCAGCCCCGACCCCGCAAAGCCAGATACTGCTCCACCAGCCAGCCATTCGCCCGGAAGTCATTGGTGCCGAAGCGGCGCAACAACCAGAGGTTGTCCACCTGCGCGGTTACGAAAGAGCCTCCCAGCAAGGCGGTGTACGCCCGCTGTTCCCGGCTGTCACTGGCATTGGCGGCGTTGTTCATCGCCGAACCGAAGGCGCGCACGGCTTCGTCAAACCGGCCCTCCTTCCGCTCAATCTTCCCGTGCAGAATGTAGAACTGCTGCCAATGAGCACCGGCTTCAAGCCGCTGCCGGGCCGTCCGGGCCGCCGGCAAATCACCCAGGTCCACCGCAATCTTCCCCAGCACGGCATTGGCGACGCCGTGCTGCGGGTTTCGCTCCACCACGGCGGCGGCCAGTTCGCGTGCTTCATCGTACCGGCCCAGGATGAAGAGGGCATCCGCCTTCAAGGCCAGCAGGTCGGCCCGCCCCGGAGCCAGGTTCAAGGCGGCCTCAAGATCGGCGAGCCGTTCGGCGGGCTGACCAATCCTTGCCCGGGCGTAACCCCGCCATTCCAGATAGGAGTAGCTGCCGGAAGCACGGCGGTTGATCAGGTCGGTAAAATCCTCCACCGCCCGTCGCGCCTGCTGCTGCTTTTCGCGGGTGCGGATGAGGCTGTGGGCCGCGTCACCATAAGTGGGATCGATCAGCAGCGCCTGCTGGTAGCTCTGCACCGCCTCGTCGTGGCGGCCGGTCATCTCCAACGCGGTGCCTCGCGTCCGCCATGCCCGGGCATAGGCGGGATCCAGCCGCAGGGCCGATTCCGCCTCGCGGAGCCCGCCGGCGTAGTCCCGGATGCCATTCAACAACTCCGCCCGCTGCACCCGCAGCCCCGGACCATCACCCTGCTGGAGCAGGCGCTCCAGGTTCTGATACGCGGCATCCGCTGCGTTAAGCCCTCGCAGCCACGCGGCGTGATGGAAGCCCAGATCGTTGATCAGTTCCGGATGAAGCTCCAGGGCCTTCCGAAACAAGTCATTCAGCGGTGCAAAGGCCGGATCATTGGTGCTCTGCAAGCGGCGGTGCGTGACCTGAAAGTAATGGTTTGCCGCGCCGCCCGTTGGTGCCGCGAGGTGGGCCGCTGAAAACTCCTGCCAGAACTCCGCCTCCCGGCCTTGATGATGGAGATTGTGGGCCAGCTCCAGCCGCCAGCGCGGTTCCACCTCCGGCCGGGCCAACAGTTCCTGCAGCATTGCTTCCGCCCGCTCAAGCTGCCCTTGATGCGTCAGCGTGCGGGCCAGCACGAAACGGGCGGTGGCGTTGTCCGGGTTCGTGGCCGCCACCTCCTCGAGCACGAGGACGGCATTGGTTACGTCGCCGCGCCCGACCAGTTCGTTGCCGTGCAGCAGCTTGAGGTGCGCCCGTTTGACCGGGTTGGTTGCGCTGCTGGCCAGGGTGGCGATGATGCCGGGCAGTTCCTGTTCCTTGCCCGCCCATTCCAAGGTCTGGCGGAGTTCGCTCAAAGCCTCGTTATTGGTGGGCTCGATGGCCAGCCAGCGCTGCCGCCAGTCGAGCGCACTCTCGATCCGGCCTTGCAGCAGCTCCACGGTGCCCCGGGTGGAAATCAGTCTCGGCTCCTCCGGGGTGTCTGACAGCAGTGCATCCAGCTCGGCCTCGGCCTC
>CAYXDZ010000162.1:0-7538 GCA_964463815.1 uncultured Verrucomicrobiota bacterium
GAAATCAACGATGAAGTCAAAGTTGTAATAACTCTCCACGGTCCACAGGGTTGGTCCCGGCTTGCCCTCGTTGCCACTCAGCGCCAACCGCCAGTCGGCAGGCTGCCAACGCGACCTGATTTCACCCGTGGTTTGCCAGCCACGCAGATCGAGGCCGTTGTAGAGCGGGAAAAACCCTTCTTCAACCGGGGCGCTGGCGTCGGGACCGGCACCGGTGGACGGGTGTTCCTTCAAGCGGATGTTCCGAAACTCGACGGGCGAGCCTTCGCTTTCGAGCCCGATGTAGCCCTGGCGCCAGTTACAGTTCTCGCCACCCGAGACCTCTTTGCCGTTCACGCTCAGGCGCAACACGCCGTTGGTGGCCACGATCCGGTAGTGGTTCCACTCCGTAGACGGCTTGCTGCGTTCCTCGGACGGGAAGCTGCGCTGGCCGTTGTGCCGGCCGAACGGTTTCATGGTCGAGCCGTGGATGGGAAACACGTCGCCGTGGGTGGTGTACCACTCGTTCTTGCCGTCGGCGTTGTAGCCGTGATCGAGCACCTGCACTTCGACCGAGCGAAGGAAGGGCGTGCCCACCGACGCGAGCGGCGACGCCCAGATAAAGATGCCGGCATTGCCGCCGGGTTTTAGATGCCGCCACTCGAGTTCCAGTTCGAAGTTCTCGTACTGGCGCGGCGTGCGCAGGGCACCGATGGGAAAGCCCGTGCAATGGACGACGCCGTCGCGCACCGACCAGGTCTCGGGCGCGCAATTAACGTTCACCCAGTTGGCGAGATCGCGGCCGTTGAAGAGATCCGTCCACTCGGAGGAGTGAAGGGAAGCAACGGTGCAGTGCAGGCCCACTGCCAGCGCAACCACCAACCGCGCCCGGCCCGACCGACAGTTTGAAGAAGAGATGAGTGCTGGAGGATTCGTCTGGGAGTGGTTCACGCCCAACTTTTAATCCGCCCAGCCGTCGATGTCCAATGTCCTTACGGCAGCTTACCGGCGTGTGGACTGACGAGCTTTGCGCCCGGTTCGGAAAAATCATTGCACGCCACCACCGGCTGTAACACTCTTTGCGCCCCGCCGGTGGAGAGGTGGCTGAGTGGTTTAAGGCGCACGCCTGGAAAGCGTGAGTAGGCTAATACCCTACCGGGGGTTCGAATCCCCCCCTCTCCGCCAATGGGTCATCGCCCTCATTCCGATTCCCCTCCCGGCTGCCCGCGGCCAAATGCCCAAAAATGTTCAGCCTTGCCAAACAAGTCTCCCGCCCTAGATTTACCGCCCTTTAACTTTGGCAACCATGACTTTGACACACGCAATGTACCTGCTGGCGTTCGCGCCACCTCCTTCCCCCGATGGGACCGCCCCCAACCCCACCGGCCAGATGGTGCAGATGGTCGGCATGATGGTCATCATGGGCCTCATGTTCTATTTCGTCCTCATCCGGCCGCAGCAGCGCAAGGCCAAGGAGCACGAGAAACTGTTGAGCACCGTCAAGGCGGGCGACAAGGTCGTCACCACCAGCGGCATCGTCGGCGTGGTCGTCTCGGTGAAGGACAAACAGGTTTCCCTGCGCTCGGCGGATTCCAAGATGGATGTCCTCAAGTCTTCCATCGGTGAAATCCTGGAGCGGGCCGGCGGGGCCGCCGCCAGCGACAAGTAGGTTCCCTTTCCACCAGCGAGCAATCCTGATCAGCATTTCATGAAGCGAAACAATTTCTGGCGTTGGATCTTCGTCGTGTTCGTCGTCATCTGGGCACTGTACGAGATGTATCCGCCGACCGACCGGCCGCTCATAGATGTCTTCGAGGAATCTGCGACCAACCGGGATGAACGCTTCGACGCCATCGTCAAGGAAGCCCGTGATGGGGTCGCCGCCGGCATCCCCTCGCAGTATCAACTGCTCCTGACCGCGGCGGGCAACACGTCCCTCACCAATTACTTTCCCGCCTACAAACCGGACCCGGATGCCAACGCCAACGCGTATGTGTTGAACCGCATTCAACGCAAGGCGGCCGGCAAGATCCGGCTTGGCATCGACCTCAAGGGCGGCACCTCCTTCCGCCTCGGCATGGACCTCGACGCCCTGCGCCCCGCCGATACCGCCGACGCCACCAACGGCACCGCCGTGGATGCGGTGGTGCTCAGTTACGAGCGCGAAGCAGCTCTCTCGCAAGCCGTCGAAGTCCTGCGCCGTCGCGTGGATCGCCTGGGGGTGGCGGAACCGGTGATCCAGCCGGTGGGCGAGGACCAGATCATCGTGCAGTTGCCCGGCCTGGGTGCCGCGGAGATGGACAGCGCCCGGCGTCAGGTTCAGCAGGCCGCGTTTCTGGAGTTCCGGCTCGTGCATGAACGCAGCGCGGAACTGCTCGCCGAGGGCTTGATCGAACCCGGGTTTGAACGCATGACCGAGACGCGCATCAGCCGGACGGGTGAGCGATCTTACGAGGAGATGCTCGTGTCGCGCCGCCGGGCCAGCGGGGTTATTGATGGTCAGCGCATTGAACTGACTGGCACGCATGTGAAGAACGCGCGGGTGGATCGCGATCAGTTCACTTCACGCCCGCAAATCGCCTTGGAGTTCAACTCGGAAGGCGCGCAGCTCTTCGGTCAGATCACCGCCGAGAATGTCGGCCGCCGTATGGCCATCATCCTGGACGGCAAGCTGGCTTCCGCGCCCAACATCAACGAGCCCATCCCGGGCGGCCGCGCCCAGATCAGCGGCAGCTATACTGAGAAGGAGGCCTTCGAACTGGCCAACGTGCTCCAAAACCCCCTGCAGGCGCCGCTGCAATTGCTCGGCGAAAGCCAGGTGGACCCGACGCTCGGGGCGGAGACCATCGCACGCGGTGTGCGCGCCGCGTTGCTCGGCCTGATTCTCGTCTGCGTGTTCATGCTCGTCTATTACGTGGTCGGTGGGGCGGTGGCCAATGCGGCCCTGGTGCTCAACATGATCATCCTGCTGGGTGTGATGTGCTCGATCCAGGCCACCTTCACGCTGCCCGGCATCGCGGGCATCGTGTTGACGATCGGCATGGCGGTCGATGCCAACGTGCTGATTTTCGAGCGCATCCGGGAGGAATTGCGCGCCGGCAAATCCCTGCGCGGTTCCATCTCGGCCGGTTACGACCGGGCGTTCAGCACGATCTTTGACGCGAATATCACCACGCTGATTGCCTCCGTAATTCTGATCTTCATGGGCACGGGCGCGATCAAGGGCTTTGGTGTCACGCTCTCCATCGGTATCGCGGCCTCGATGTTCTCGGCGCTGGTGTTCACCCGCCTGCTCTTTGACTGGCTGCTGGACAAACGGATCATCCAGAAGCTGTCCATTATGTCGTTGATCAACGATACCAAGATTGACTTCCTCAAACTGGCGAAACCGGCGTTCATCGCGGCCTGGCTGCTGATCGTCGTCGGTGTGAGCTACGGCCTGTTCGTGCGCGGCAGCGATGTGCTGGGTTACGAGTTCAAGGGCGGCGTGGAAGTCAGCTTCCAGTTCAACAACGACGCCCGGATCGACCAGGACCAGGTCAGCGCGACGGTGCGACAGGCCGTCGGCGGTGAACCGACCGTGCAGTATCAACGCGATCTGGCCACCGGCGGTGAGACCCTCGCCGTCAAATCCGCCCTGATCAACGACCCTGCGCTGAAGGAAGGCGACCGCATCGACCGGACCACGCAACTGCTGGTGAACTCGCTCGCGGAGGCTTACCCTGCCGCCGAACTCAAAGTACTCAACATCGACCGCAGCGGCCCCTCGCTCGGCGCGGAAATTCAGCGCACGGCGCTCATCTCGGTGCTGCTCTCGCTCTTCGGCATCCTGATTTATGTCGCCTTCCGGTACGAGTTCAGTTTCGCTGTCGGCGCGGTGCTGGCGGTCATCCATGACGTGCTGATGACCCTGGGCATTTACTTCCTGTCCGGCCACCAGATGAGCGCCCCCATGGTGGCCGCGCTGCTGACCATCATCGGCTTCTCGATCAATGACACCATCGTCATCTTTGACCGCATCCGCGAAGACCTGCTGCTGGGCAAGCGCGGTTCATTCAAGGATTTGATCAACCTCGCACTCAACGAAACCCTCAGCCGCACGATCATCACGTCCGGCACGACGTTCCTGGCCACGCTCGCCTTGTATTTGTTTGGCGGCGGCGGGTTGAACGACTTCTCGTTCACCTTCCTGGTGGGCATCATCTCCGGCACGTTCTCAACGATCTACATCGCCTCGGCCATTGTCCTGTGGTGGCACAAGGGGCAGCGGCCCACGCTGGTGGCACCCACGCAACCCGGCGTGGGCGAGGCTCCGGCCACCGCCTGAGCGTGCGCGAATGATACACCCCGACCAGTTCACCTGGTTGCATTGGGCTGGTTTCCTGGGAGCCGTCTTGTTCTTCCTGGCGCTCGATCTGGGGATCTTTCATCGCAAGGCCCATGTGGTGCGCTTTCGTGAGGCGCTGGCTTGGACGACGCTCTGGTTTACGCTGGCGATGTTGTTTGCCGCGTTTGTCGTGCCCAATGAGACAGGCCGCGGCTGGATGAGCGGTGCGCGCGCGGAGTTCATCACCGGCTACATCCTCGAGTTGTCGCTCTCGATGGACAACGTCTTCGTGATTGCGCTCATCTTCGGCTATTTCCAGGTCCGGCTCGAGTATCAGCATCGGGTGTTGTTCTGGGGCATCATGGGCGCGCTGGTCATGCGCGGCATCATGATCGGCCTGGGTGCGGCCTTGGTGGCCGAGTTTCACTGGATTCTCTACATCTTTGGCGCCTTCCTGGTGCTGACGGGCATCAAGATGCTGTTCTCAAACGACGAAGGCGTACATCCCGAACGCAACCCCATCGTGCGGCTCGCCCGGCGGTTCTTCCCCGTCGCGAATGACTTCGACGGCCAGCGCTTCACAACCCGGCGGGATGGCCGGCTCATGCTCACGCCGCTGGCGCTGGTGCTGATCGTGGTGGAGACCACCGACCTGATCTTCGCCGTGGACTCCATTCCCGCGATCTTTGGCGTCACGCAGAACACCTTCGTCATCTTCACTTCCAACGTGTTCGCAATACTCGGCCTCCGCTCGCTGTACTTCGTGCTGGCCGGGATGATCGGCTACTTCCGCTTCCTGAAGTTCGGCCTGTCGCTCGTGCTGGTTTACATCGGCTTCAAGATGCTCTCGACGATGTGGGGCTGGAAGATTCCGACCAACCTCTCGCTGGGGATTGTCGTTGGCATCATCGCGCTGTCGATTATCGTCTCGCTCATCGCCGCCCGCTGGGCTCGCCGGGAGCAGCAGACGGATATCATCGAGCGTGATTAAAAAAGCCCCACCCGAAGTGCTGACGCCGGCCGCCGGGCCGCATCATCACCAACCGCTGTCGGAACTTCTGGCGGATCTCCTCGGCCGGGCTCCCGCCGGCTCCCCTCTCACGATCAATCAACTGCTCTTTCGTAGCGAGGGGCGCGGGATCTATCTGTTGATGATCGTGCTCTGCCTGCCGTTTCTTCAACCGATTCCGCTCTTCGGATTAAGCACGCCGCTTGGCCTCATGGTCATGGTGCTGGCGTTGCGTCATGCCATCGGCCTTTCCCCACGACTGCCCAAGCGGCTGGGCGACCGGCCTTTGCCCGACAAGTTTCAACAGAGTGTGCTCGCGGGCAGTTCGCGCGTGTTGAAGCGCTTGGAAAAGTGGGTAAAACCGCGCCGCGACAAGTGGCTCGCCTCCGCGACTTCGCGCTGGGTCCACTGCCTCTTGATCGCCGGACTGGCCTTGCTGCTGGCGCTGCCGCTGCCGCCGTTTGTGATCTTTTCCAACCTCGTACCCGGCGTGGTGCTGGTCCTGATTTGCATCAGCATGATGGAGGAGGACGGCGCGCTTATCTGGCTGGCCTACCTTGGGCTGGTCGCCAATGTCATTTATTTCGGTGCCGTGGTGGCCAGCGCGCATCTCATCCTCCAGCACTGGCGGGCATGGCTGGACGCGCTCACCAACTGGTTCCACTCGTTCGCATGAAGTACCGCTGGTCCATGGCTCCGGCGCAACCTGCGCTCACGGAAGTTCTCGCCCGTGGTGCCGGCGTTTTCCCGCTGCTCGCCCAGTGCCTGCTCAATCGCGGCTACAGCGAACCGGTGGCCATCCGGGAATTTCTGGAACCGCGCCTCAAGTCCCTGCGCGACCCGTTTCTCCTTCCCAACATGGCCGCCGCCGTTGACCGCCTGCTCGTCGCCCGCGAGCGGGGTGAGCAGATCGTCATCTTCGGCGATTACGACGTGGACGGGGTTTCCTCGACGGCGTTGCTGCTGGAAGTGTTGTCACGCCTCGGTTGGAAGGTTCAGCCCTACCTGCCGCACCGTTTCGAAGAAGGCTACGGGCTCAGCCGCGATGGTGTCGCCAACTGTCTGGAACGTTTTCCGGTCGATCTTTTGCTCGCGGTGGACTGCGGCTCGACGGCGGTGGAAACGATTGCCTGGCTGCGGGAACGTCAGATCGAAGTGATCGTGCTGGATCATCATCAAGTTTCCGATCCGCCACCCGCGGCCGTTGCCTTGGTGAATCCGCAGCTCGCCGCGCCGGACGCCTCCTCATTCCGTGAACTCTGCTCCGCCGGTCTCGCCTTCAAACTCGCGCACGCGCTTGTGAAGCGCGGTCGGGAACTCGACCTTCCGGGCACCGCGGACTTCGATTTGCGACCGTTGCTCGATCTCGTCGCGCTCGGAACGATCGCGGACATCGTTCCCCTGCGTGGTGAAAATCGGATCCTCGTCAGCGCCGGTCTCCAACGCCTTGATCAATCCACCCGGCCCGGCCTCGTCGCGCTCAAGGAGATCGCCCGGGTCGGCTCCCCGGTGAAGCCGCACGACGTCGGTTATCTGCTGGGGCCACGACTCAATGCCGCCGGCCGTTTGGAGAACGCCGCCGAAGCCCTCGAACTGCTCATCGCCACGGATCTCGACGCCGCCCGGCCACTCGCCGCGAGCCTCGATTCGCGGAATCGTGAACGCCAGCAGATCGAGCGCAACCTCAGTGCCGACGTGATCGGCCGGCTCAAGGAGCAATTCGACGGTGCGCAACATCACGTCATCGTCGAGGGCGGACTCTACTGGCACATCGGCGTCGTCGGCATCGTGGCCTCGCGCGTGTTGCGGGAGTTTTACCGGCCCACGATCATCATCGGCGGTGAAGGCACGGAATGGCGCGGGTCCGGTCGCAGCATCGCGGGCTTCGATCTCGCGGCCGCGCTGCGTCAGTGCGACGACCTTTTAGTGCGGCACGGTGGCCACGCGATGGCCGCGGGGCTGTCGATTCACCCGGATCGCATCGACGCCTTGCGGAAGCGGTTGAACCAACTCGCCCGGAACTTGTTGACCGCGGAGCAACTCCAGCCACCGCTGCTGCTGGATGCCGAGGTGGCTCCCGGTGACCTGACGATGGAAGGCGTGCGGGAACTGGATCGCCTGGCACCGATGGGACAGGGCAATCCGTCGGTGAAGCTGGTCTTGCGCAACGCCACGCTGGCGCGCGCGCCCCGGCGTATGGGCGTCGAGGGCCGTCATGTGAAA
>CAYXDZ010000163.1:0-4653 GCA_964463815.1 uncultured Verrucomicrobiota bacterium
CGTGAAGTTTGCCGGCAAAACTCCCAAAGCTGTTTCGCGGCAGCCAGCCGTCATGATCGTCGGCATAGAGCTGCCAGGCCAGATGCAACTGGCGCAGATTGTTGACGCACTGGATTTGTTTTCCCTTCTCCTTGGCGCTCTGGAGCGAGGGCAGCAGCAGGGCCGCCAGCACGCCGATGATGGCGATCACCACCAACAGTTCGATGAGCGTGAACCCGCGTCGGGTGGGAGTAGGGTTGGTTTTCATACGACAGTCGGGAAAAAGGCTCCGGGGCCGTCGCGCGACGGCCCCGGAGCGTGCGTTCATTCGTTGGGCCGCAGGATGAATCCGCGGTAGCTGTAGCTGCTGTCCTGACCATAGCCCACGATCCAGTCGGCATCATTGGCCCGTTCAGCGACTCAAACGCAGCCACAACGTGTAGTTCATTCCTCGGGTCGGTTGGGCACGCTGGTACGTTCCCGCAGCCAGGCATGATCCGGGCTGTTGGGCACCTCAACAAAGGTGGGCAACGTCTTACGCAAAACCGGTCTCAAAGTACGCTCGTCGAGCCAGCGTTTGGTTTCCACATGCCCGTCGGCAAAGGTGATGTTCGCCGACTGGTTGTGCCGGCCGGCAGGCAGGTCCAGCCAGATAGCGCTTGGGCCGCGGCTGGGGATGGAGAAAAAGAAAAACCCATCATTGATGGAGTCCTCGTGTTCGTCGATGAAGACAAAATGCTGGGAGATGGGGAGCTGCCGGCCCAGGTCCGACCACTGGTGGTACACCAGGTAGGCGGCGCGGGGGCTGCGATAAACATATTGGTCCGATCCCATGAGGCTGTTCATGCCGTAGGAGCGGACGCGGTTGTGCCGCTGGCCTTCGTGCAGGGACCAGGACCGGTCGCTTGGGCATTTGTAAATCGCGGCATTCTTGGTGTAATCGCCGATTCGCCCGTTGCCGCCGGTGGTCAGCCAGAGCGTGTTGGTGTTGTCGGGGTTGTCTGCCTCGTAATCCAGCCAGCCGCCCACCCAGGACGGGGCCTCTCCCGGCTTGCCGGCGAACCCACCCCAATTCCTTGGCAGCCATCCGTCATGATCGTCGGCATAGAGCTGCCAGGCCAACTGAAGCTGGCGCAGGTTGTTCACGCACTGGATTTGTTTTGCCTTCTCCTTGGCGCTCTGAAGTGAGGGGAGCAGCAGGGCCGCCAGCACGCCGATGATCGCAATGACGACCAATAGTTCGATCAATGTGAACGCCTTTGTTTGCCAATCGGAACTAAGTTTCATGCGTCGTGGATTGAAAAGGCTCCGGGGCCGCATGAGTGCGGCCCCGGAGCGATGTGTTCATTCGTTGGGTCGCAGGATAAACCCGCGATATGCCCAGCCGCTGTTCAAGCCCCAGCCCACGATCCATTCCCGGTCGTTTACGGCTTGGGATGGTTTTGCACGCTGGCGCGTTCCCAGAGCCACTGAAAGTCCGGGCTGTTGGGGGTCGCGTTGGTCGCATAGTAGGTCTGCCGTTCAACCGGCTTCAGGGTGCGCGGGTCCGACCAGCGTTTGGTTTCCACATGCCCGTCGGCGAACGTGATGTTGGCAGATTTGTTGTGGCGACCGCCCGGAAGGTCCAACCACCAATCGCCGTTCTCGCGATTCACTGCGAAAAAGAAATTCCCTTCATTGAGGGAGTCCTCGTGCTCGTCGATGAAGACGAAGTGCTGGGAGATGGGAGGCTGGCCCAGATCGGAGAATTTCCAATAGACCTCATACGCCGCCGTGCGGCTCCCGTACACATACTGTCGCGAACCCATCAAACTGTTCATGGAATAGGAGCGGACGCGGGGGTGCCGCTGGCCGCCGTTCAGCGCCCACGACTTGTCCGAAGGACACTTGTAGATGGCGGCGCTCTTGGCGTATTCGCCGATGCGGCCGTGACCGGCAGTGGTGAGCCAGAGAGTATTGGTATTGTCTTGATTGTCCGCCTCATAATCCAGCCAGCCAGCCGTCCAGGACATGTAAGGTTCACTTAGCTTGCCGGCAAAATCCCCAAATCCATTTCGCGGCAGCCAGCCATCATGGTCGTCGGCGTAGAGCTGCCAAGCCAACTGAAGCTGGCGCAGGTTGTTTACGCACTGAATCTGTCTTCCCTTCTCCTTCGCGCTCTGGAGCGAGGGCAGGAGCAGCGCCGCCAGCACGCCGATGATCGCGATGACGACCAGTAGCTCAATCAGAGTGAACGCCCGGCTCTCTGGCTTGGAGGTGCATTTCATACGACTGATTTCAAAAAAACTCCGGAGCCGCCACTGGGCGGCCCCGGAGCGTGCGTTCATTCATTGGGCCGCAGGATGAATCCGCGATACGACCAGCCGCTGTTCAATCCCCAGCCCACGATCCATTCCCGGTCGTTGACGGCATTGGCCACGTTCAACGATTGGTAGGTGATGCCCGATGTGGCGTTGTTCAGGTCGGCGACCCCGGTCAGGCCCCCCACCGCCACCGAGGCCCGCGCATAGCTGCCCACGTAGCAATAGCCGACGATGAGGTTGTTGTTGTTGATGTCCTCACCGGTGCCGGAACTGGCCCCCGCCAGCAAGCCGACATCCTGCATGGCCTGGCCGAACGGCTTGTAGAAGATGCGCGCCACGCCGCTCGCATTATCGGAAGTGCCGGTGACTGCCTCCGCGTCGTTGATCCCGTGGCCGGCGCTGTAGCTGCCGCCGGATAGAGTGCCAAGGTCATTGCCTGCCCCTTGGATAATACCATCCTCACCAGTCAGGAAAGCCCGGTATTGCCCATTAAGTATTTGCGAGGAACCGGTGATGCGCCCCGAGCTGCTCACCGCGTTGGCGGTGCTGGAGAAGCTCGAACCGCCTCCGGCCAGCGTGAGAATGTCGGTTGGCGTCGTGCTTCCATAGCTCCAGAAAACACCGCGCTGGACACCGCTGGCGTTGTGGCTGTAGCCAACCATGCGGGCGTTTTCATTGACCGCCACCGCCGCTGCCGAATGGCCCGAGGGCAGGAAATCGAGCAGGGTTTGTCCCCAGCCGCCCTGGGTGTAATAAGCCTGCGGCCCGCCATTTTGGAGGGTGTACCCAACGATGATCCCGTAGTTGTTGGCCGCAAACGCCGGGGTGTCATAGGGGATGTTTAGAAACAGCCCCCACCACCAGTACGTACCCGGCACCACGTGGGCTCCCAGATAAACACCCGTGTTGCTGTGGGCACCGCCCACCACACGGCCGTCCTCGCTGATGCCCTCGGCCATGCTGTAAGCACCCCCCAGGGTGTCGAGTTCCATGAACCGCCAAGTCTTGCCGGCGCGGCTGTTGCGGCTGTAGCCCCGGCCCCACATCGGCCAGTCGCTGAAACCGGGCCGGCCGGAACCCTTCAATGCCACCAGTTGGCCCGTATCGTAGGCCGAAGCGTTGGAGCGCAGGGCAAAGAGCCGCCCTTTCCGGTCCATCACCAGTGGTGAGCTGCGGTAGGTGGCGCTGGAAATGGACTCAGTCCAGACTGTGCTGCCGGCCGCACTGATACAACGGACGTTAGCAGTGTTGCCTGAATCGTAGGAGAAGTAGAGCCGGCCATCCACACCAACGACCGGCGGCATGGAGACCCACATTCCGGATTGAAGCACGGTGACGCTCTTGGTGCTGGGATTGATCGCGCGGAGGCCGTCGGTGCAAGGCACGTAGATTGTACCATCGACGCCCAAACTCGGATTGCTGGTCGGTGTGAAGTTCAGGGTCATCGGCCAGCTTGAAACCCCGACCCCGGTGTTGCCGTTGATAAAGTATAACTTGTGCGTTGTAACGCCCTGGACGACCAGCTTCCCGATCACATAGATGCCATTGGTGCTGTTAACCGTCAGGTGGCCGACGGGTGTCTCGTCTTTACCTCCCGGAAAGAGCCAGCTCCACGCCTCGTTGGTCGAGACGGTGCCGTCCAAAAACTGTTGTTGTCTCAGGGCGAAAATGCGATTGGCGAAGTCGGGCGCATTCACGGGATCTTTGTCCACCTCGGCCCAGTAAATGAGTTGGTTGGTCCAGGTGCTGCCCCCGGAGGTTTGGATGGACGGGGTTGAAATCGCCGCCATCGTGGGCAACTTCAACTTGCTGAAGTCGATGACGTGAGTCCATTTCTTTACGTAGGTTCCGGAAGAATTCTGCCCCACCGCCACCACGCAGTCGGTGAAGACGGTGAAGCTCCAGTCATTCACATCAATGGCGGGAGCCGCCGAGATCACTTTGGGGCTGGTAATTTCGATGTCGGCCTTTTTGTGCCCATTTGTTGGATTTAGGGCATAGATATGGTTTGGGTTGCCGGGAGTGGCCAGCCAGACAGTTCCATCACTGGCCACAGAGGGGGAATGCTCCGGAGCACCGTAAAAGAACGCGTTGCCAAACTGGTCGGTTTGCGAGGTCCATTTATGAGTGCCTTGAGTTTCACCGGGGGTGATGGCGCGGATTCGAAAGTCGTCACTGATGACGTAGATGGTTCCATCCGTCCCGACGGCGGGGGTTGATTGGTTTTGAAGGCCGGTTCGCCCATCTGAACCCCATGCGCCGCTACCATACTGCCAAAGCAAGTTGGCTCCGGCCTGGGCTTGAACTATCCAACTGGCAGCAATCAGCCAAGCGACCCAGGTGGCTAGCCTGCCTTTGTGTGGAAACCAGT
>CAYXDZ010000163.1:4753-7517 GCA_964463815.1 uncultured Verrucomicrobiota bacterium
GTGAGTGTGGCCCGGTGTGAGTGTGGCCCGGTGTGAGTGTGGCCCGGTGTGAGTGTGGCCCGGTGTGAGTGGGTACGACCTCCGATGATATGGAACACGATGTGTTCATGACTGACCTTTCACTTTGTCCAGCCCGAATTGCCCCGTGAGCCGGACGATTTTCCCGTGGGTACTCCTAACCGACTTCGCCAAACGCGAAGCCAGCCCCCGATTATTGCCCGGCGCAGTCTTCCGGTGTCCATGTATCTTTCGAAGGGTCAAAAGGTGTGAATCCGGCCGTTGCCTGGCTGAAACCGGGACCAAGGGACGGATTCGAAGCTCCCGCCCCAGCCGCAGGTACCGCACCTCACCGCGTTGCTCGTCCGGTTGATCCATCACGCGGGAGGGTAGCTTCCCGCCCCATTCCCGCCAACTGTGCGTTTCACCGCACAGGTTGCTTGCACATGGCCGAACCTCAATCGCCGGTTCACCCCCCTTCTTTCCGGCGAGTTTCCGATTGGAGCCACCAGTCGGTATGGTTACACTCCCACGCAGTTCAACGCTTATGAGCCGCACACTTTTTGAAAAAATCGCCGCGCGCGAGATTCCCGCCGAGATCGTCTTCGAGGACGCCCAGGTCGTGGCCTTCAAGGACATCAAGCCCCAGGCGCCGGTTCACATCCTCATCGTTCCCAAGAAACCGATCCCGCGCATCGCCGAGGCCGGGCCTTGGGACAACCAGATGCTCGGCCATTTGTTGACCAAGGCGGCAGAAGTCGCGCATCAGGCCGGCCTGGGCGAATCCGGCTACCGGCTCGTGATCAACAATGGACCCGATGCCGGCGAATCTGTGCCCCATCTGCACTGCCACATTCTCGGCGGGCGCAAGCTGGCTTGGCCGCCGGGTTGAACGCACCGATTCCTCCGCAACTTTCGCTGATGACGACCGCACCCCACGCAGTCCAACGCCCATGACCGCCGCGCCGCCCGCCCAAATTGCCCTGCCGGGCACGGACTACGCGGATCTGCACGAGGCCACCGCCTCCTTGCGCGTGACGCTGGACGGGAAGTTTTTCCGCCTCGGCCGCCGCAAATTTCCGGTCAAGGGTGTCGCCTATGGACCCTTCGCGCTCAACGCCGCCGGCGAACCGTTTGCCGAGCCGGACCGGACCGCCCGCGACTTCGCGCTCATCCGCCAGCTCGGCGCAAATCTGATCCGCGTGTATCACGCGCCGCCGGTCTGGCTGCTTGATCTCGCGCTCGAACATGAGCTGCGCGTGTTCATCGACGTGCCTTGGAACAAGGACCAATGCTTCCTCGATTACCATGAGACGCAGCGGGAGATTCGCGACGCGCTCCGCCAGCAATTGCGGCCGGCGATCGGCCACAAGGCGGTGTTCGCGGTCAGCGTCGTGAACGAACTGCCGGCGGACATCGTGCGCTGGAGCGGCGCGCGGGCGGTCGAGGAGTTCATCGATTCGCTCGTGGACGCGGTCAAGACGCTGGATGCCGGGACGCTCTGCACGTTTGGCAATTTCCCGCCCACGGAGTTCCTGCGGCCGAAGCTCACGGATTTCGCCTGCTTCAACGTTTATCTCCACAAGCCCCGCGTGTTCGAGAACTACCTCGCACGGCTCCAGATGCTTGCGGACAACCAGCCGCTCGTGCTCGGCGAGTTCGGCATGGACTCGTTGCGCGAGGGTGAGGCCGCGAAGTGCGCGCTGCTCGACACGCAGATCGAAGCCAGCTTCCGCCACGGGCTCGCGGGCTGCATCGTGTACGCCTTCACCGACGAATGGTTCAAGGACGGCCGGCCCGTCACCGACTGGGAGATGGGCCTGGTCACCCGGGAACGAGAACCGAAGCCCTCCTACTTCTCCGTGCAGGGGCGGTTTCGCGTCGCCCCGACCCCGCCGCCAACGACGACGCCCAAGGTTTCAGTGGTGGTGGCGAGTTACAACGGCTCACGCACGCTCGCGGCGTGCCTGAAGTCGCTGACCACGCTGAACTATCCGCGTTACGAAATCATTCTCGTGGACGACGGGTCGAATGATGACACGCACCGGATCACCTCGAGCTTTCCGGACGTGCGTTACGTCCACCAGCCGCACCAAGGGCTGTCGGTCGCGCGCAACACCGGCATCGCCGCCGCGCGCGGGGAGATCATCGCCTTCACCGACGCCGACTGCCGGGCGGATGAGGACTGGCTTTGCTACACCGTGGGCAGTCTGCTGCAAAGCGACTGCGTGGGCATGGGCGGTCACAATTTTCTGCCGCCTGAGGATGGCCCCGTCGCCGCGGCGGTGATGGCCTCGCCCGGCGGTCCCGCGCACGTGATGCTGACGGACCGCCTCGCGGAACACATTCCCGGCTGCAACATGGTTTTCTACAAGTGGGCGCTGGAGGAGATCGGCGGCTTCGATCCACTTTATCACCGCGCGGGTGACGACGTGGATGTGTGCTGGCGGCTGCAGCAAAAGGGTTATCAAATCGGGTTCAGTCCGGGCGGCTTCGTGTGGCATTACCGGCGGAACACCGTGCGCGCCTACCTCAGCCAGCAACAGGGCTACGGCGAGGCGGAGGCGATGCTCGTGCGGCGGCATCCGGAATACTTCAACGCCTTTGGCGCGAGCATGTGGCACGGCCGCATTTACGGGGCGTCCAACCCCGCGCCGACGTTCCGCCGGCCGATGATCTACCACGGCATCTTCGGCGCGTCGTGGTTTCAAACGCTCTATCAGGCGACGCCCGTGACGATGCTCATGCACGCGACGACGCTCGAATA
>CAYXDZ010000164.1:0-7509 GCA_964463815.1 uncultured Verrucomicrobiota bacterium
CGGGCAAACCGGGTGCTTTCCTCGGCAATGTCCACGTCCTTGATCCGGCTGGTGGCCGCCGAGAGGTTGTCCCGGAGCACTGCCAGTTGATCGTCGGTGTACTGCAACCGCGCGACGTTCGACCCGATGGTGGCGCGGTCTGTGGCAAGCTGGGTGATGGCGGACTTCACGGCCGTGAGGGCCGCCGCCGCCCCCACCGTGGTGGACACGGCCACGGAGTTGACGCCCGTGTAGGCGCTCGCGCCAAGATTGATGCCGGTGGCCCCGAACGTGCCGCCTTCACTGTCGGTGGTGACGCTCAACGTGGCGCCATTGAAGAGGCTCACGCTGTTGAAGTCTTTCGTTGCCACGTTTTGAATGTAGTTGTCGAGTTCCTGAAACTCCTTGTCGTAAAGCACCCGGTCGGCGTCCGACTTGGTGACATCCTGCGCGAGCACGGACAACTCGCTCATGCGGTCGAGGGCCTTGGACACCTTGGTGAGGAACCCGTCCTGCGTCTGCGAAAATGAAATCGCGTTCGTGACGTTGTTCTTGGCTGCGGAGATCCGGTTGATCTGCGCGTCCAGGCGCATGGATACCGCCAGACCGGCGGCATCATCCTCGGGGGAGATGAGTTTCGATCCTGACGAGAGGCGCGCGAGCGACTTCGAGAGCAGGGAGTTTGATTCCGCAAGCAAGCGGGCGCTGCTTGAGGCCGACACGTTCGTATTGATTACCATAACACTCTTTCCATGAGTTACCCCGGGTGGGGGTGGTTGCTGACGGCCTCCCTGCCGCGAGGCCGGTCATTGTTGCGGGGACCGGCCGGCTTCCCGTTCGACTGTCTGAGGCCGTCGAGCGCCATTGTCAGGGATGTCATCGGTGCGCCGGCCCGCGGCTGTTGTCAGACGTTGGCGACACTTCCTGTCGGTGTTTGTCTGACAAAGGCGAACCCGTGGGCACCCTGCCTTTCAAATCGTCCAACCGATCGGAAGCGCGGAACCAGGCCGCGCAACCCCGAATCGCCCGACCAGGCCGGCCCGGATTTATCATCATGGGTTCCCACTTTCGCCCCGACCGCGTTCTCCCAATCCGGCACTGGGTTAATCACCCCATGGCGCGCCCCGTGCGCCTGGCTTAGGTTGAGTCTATGAACCCACCCGCAAACGCCTTGCTCGCTGGCGAGCCGGCGGAATCTTCGGTGGCTCCGGTCGCCATCCCGGCCGCCGTGGCCGCCTTGGATCTGGAGCGCGAACAACACGAGTTTCACGGCCCCATGGATGTGGTCAAAGGCTTGTTGATGTGGGACGAAAGCACGGAGGAACGCGTGCGCAAGAATTTGTCCCCACCCGCGGAACCGGCGGAATCCGTGCCGCTTCCCAGCCAGACGCTGGCCGCGAACCGGCCCCGCTGAAGCTCGCTGCGCGGGGTACGCGCGGCCGTGAATTCACCCTCAATCAACCGGACTGAACCATGTTAAGAAGCCTCAAAGAACTCTACGGCAATCAACTCGCCGCCTCCGATGGAGAAATCGGGCGGGTGAAGGACTTTTACTTCGACGATCAGGACTGGGCGATTCGTTACGTGATCGCGGATACGGGCAAATGGCTGCCGGGCCGTCAGGTGCTGCTCGCGCCCTATGCCCTCGGCAGTCTCGACCAGACCAACCGGTTGCTGCGCGTGAACCTGACCCGCAAACAGATCGAGGACAGTCCCTCGATCGACGCGCATAAACCGGTGTCGCGCCAGTACGAGGAGGAGTATTACCGGTACTTCGGCTGGCCGTACTACTGGCAGGGCGGCGGTTTGTGGGGCCTGAGCGGCTTCCCGGTTCTGGACCAGCCGGCTCGACCGCCTCTGAGTGAGGCGGCCCGGGAAATGAGCCCGCCTTCCCAACGGGCCGGGGCGCATCTGCGCAGCGCCCAGGCCGTGA
Source organism: uncultured Verrucomicrobiota bacterium (assembly GCA_964463815.1). Lineage (GTDB taxonomy): Bacteria > Verrucomicrobiota > Verrucomicrobiia > Limisphaerales > RI-55 > RI-55. The sequence continues at coordinate 1,913 of CAYXDZ010000164.1, forward strand.
CCGGCTACCACCTCAAGACGGACGAGGGCATCGTCGGGCACGTCTGTGACTTCATGATGGACGCCGAGCTTTGGGCGATCAGCCAGTTCGTGGTGAAGACCGGGCACCGCCTCACCGGCCAGGAGGTGTTGATCCCCACGAAGGACGTGTCGCGGATCAGCTATGAGGAATCCACGGTGTTCGCCACGCTGCCCTCGGCCGCTCTCGCGGCGTCCGCGTAAGCCGGGCCGGCCTCATTCTCGCCCCCCGGCCGCCCTTGTCCGGGGTGGCCGGGGGGAAGGAACATTTTATGAAAATGGACTTTATCACCAACACTTCCTTAAGTGAGCTGCGCGGCGAATGGCCGGCACCTTGCGTGTCGCTGTACCTGCCCACCCACCGTCAGCATCCGGAAAATCAACAGGATCCGATTCGTTTCCGGAATCTGCTCAAAGAGCTGGAACAAACGCTGGGGGAAAAATTTTCGGACGGCGAAATCTCCGAGTTGCTCCGGCAGTTCGAAGCCCTGGGCCGCGATCATGAATTCTGGAACCACGCGCTGGAGGGCCTCGCCATTTTTGGCGCCCCCGGACTGTTTCGAGTTTTTGGACTCCCCCGTCCGGTTCAGGAACGGGTGGTCGTGGCGGACCGCCTTCACACCAAACCCCTGCGGCGATTTCTGCAATCGACGGACCGCTATCAGGTCCTCGGTTTGAACCTGCATGAGATCAAACTCTATGAAGGCAACCGCGACGCAATGGACGTGTTGGATTTGCAGACTGAGGTTCCCGGCACCATCACCGAAGCATTGGGCGAGGAATTGACCGAACGGCATCAAACGGTCGCGGCCTATGGCGGGAGCGGCGGCGAAAGCAGCGCGATGCACCACGGCCACGGCGGGAGAAAGGACGAGGCCGACACGGACGAGAACCGGTTCTTCCGCGCCATCGACCGGGCGATTTTGGAACATCACTCCCGCCCCTCCGGCCTGCCCCTGATGTTGGCGGCATTGCCGGAACACCACGCGGCTTTCCGAAAGCTCAGCCGCAATCCCTTGCTGATGGACGAGGGACTCAAGACATATCCCGGAAAGCTGTCCCTGTCGGAATTGCGCGACCGGGCCTGGCAGGTGTTTGAGCCGCAGTATCGGGCCAGGCTGGCGAAACTGGCCGGCGACTTCGCCGTCGCGAAATCCCAAAAGCAGGGTTTGGACGACTTGGCGGAGGTGGCGGCGGCGGCGGCGGCCGGAAAGGTTGGGACGTTGCTGATCGAGGCCGACCGACAGATCCCCGGCCGCCTTCACCCCGGTAGCGGGAACCCGCATTTTGCGCCCCCCGGCAGCTCGACTGAGGACGACCTGCTCGATGACTTGGGGGAACTGGTGCTGAAAATGGGCGGGCAGGTGGTGGTGATGCCGGCCGGCCAGATGCCGACGGAAACGGGCGCCGCCGCGACGTGCCGTTATTAATCGGGCAAAGGAAAAATTATGAATATTCAGATTAACACCGACGACAACATCGCGGGCGGCGCGGAACTGGAAGGGCTGACCAAAGCCGCGGTGGAGGCCTCGCTGGGCCACCTTGCGGAGCAGGTTACCCGAGTCGAAGTCCACCTTAGCGATGAGAACAGCACGAAAGGCGGGAGCGCGGACAAACGCTGCCTGCTTGAGGCGCGGCTTGAAGGCCACCAACCCCTCGCGGTTACGGCGGCGGCGGGGAACGTTGCACAGGCCATTGAGAGCGCCGCCGTCAAACTGAAGCGTTCGCTGATCCACACGCTCGGCCGGCTGGATGGACGATAACAGCGGCAACCCCACAAATACACTGGGTTGACCAGAAAATCGTTTCGGAGCGTCATGGCACCCATACGTACCTGGTAGCAGAAGCCGGGTAAGTGCCCGGCGGTGATCGTCGAAAATTTGAAATCCGCCGAGAGCCGCCACCAAGCTGCCGGACCAAACCCCAGTCCACCCATCATCAATCCATGACCACGAAATCAAAAACTCAAGCCACCGAAAAAGATCCCGGAAAAGACTTGGCCACTTTTGAGCGCCTGCCGGAGACAACGCAGGACTTGTTGAAACTCAAGGATCAGGCTGAAAAAACAACCGGCCCCGAGCAGGTCGTGATCACCGGGCAAATTGAGCGCCAGGCCCGCACATCAACCTGACCGCGCCCCGGCATCAAGGGTGGGGTTTCCCTCCATGGCGTGGCTTCGATAAGTTGCTTAATATCCACTCCTATGACAAATGCTATCTCCTCACAAACCACGATGGCCCGAGCCTCGGGCAAACTGAAAATTCCGGCCATAATACTCATGACGCTGACGTTGCTGACGGCGACGGCCTGTCGCACGACAAACGTCAGCAGCAAAGGCGGATTTGCGTTGGACGAGCAATTCAGCATCACCGTTCCGGCCAGGACCACCCTCAAGCAGGGCAGCGAGACTCCGATTATCATTGGCTTGAACCGGGGGGCTTATTTTAAGCGAGACGTCGAACTGGAAATCCAAACGGAGGGCATCGACGTCAATCCAAACCGGATCCTTGTCAAAGCGAGTGACCAACCTGAAGTGCAGGTGCAGCTCGCGGCGTCCCGGGAATCGGCGCTCGGCGAATATCGCGTCACGGTCACCGGTACGCCCACTTCCGGCAAGCCGGCGGCAACCCGCTTCATTGTCAGCGTAATCCCTCAATAAGGTGCCGGCTGAAACGGGCCTTGGGTCGCGGACTCGGACCCGGGCGCCTGCCCAACGAAATAAACCTTCTTTCCCATAGGATCACATGAAAACTACTCACAAACTTCAGGCGTTGCTGGCGGCGGGAATGCTCTGCGGGAGCCTCGCCCTGACCGGTTGCAACCAGGAAACCACCGAACGGACCAACCTCGAGGACCAGACTGACCAAAAACTTGCGGAACAGGTCAAAACCGCCCTCGCGAACTCGTCGGCCTTCAAGTTCCCCGACGTGCAGGTGGTCTCGTATAAGGGGAATATTCAACTCAGTGGTTTCGTTCAAAGCGACGATCAAAAGAGCGCGGCGGAAACCATCGCAAAAGGGATTCCCGGCGTCGTCGAGGTGGAGAATCAAATCGCCCTGAAACAATAGCCGCATTCCTGCCAGATCCCTTGAAGGCCAAAGGAACCGGCCGATATCCGGGTTGCCCCCGGGCTAAGACATCTGCATCAACGGACGGCAAGATCTGGTGGAATAACCAGGCACCGGGCGCCCCGGCCACCCTTGCGGAACACCGTACTCGCCGCGCAGTACCAAATCAGCCCACGAGAACGGCAGAAGCCGTGGCCGCGGCGTGAAATGCCAGTCGCGGCCAACCCGGGTTTTGCACCACGCGGTTCCAGAGGCGGTACCGAATGGCTGCGAAATAAGATAACGCTCACAGACGACACCCTATTATGAGTCCACTGCTGATTGTCCTGATGGTGCTGGCGGCGCTGGCCTTGGCAGCCTTGCTGTTCGTCGTCAGCCTCTACAACAAGCTCGTCGCGCTGCGCAATCGTTTCAAAAACGCTTATGCGCAAATTGACGTGCAGCTCAAGCGGCGCTACGACCTGATCCCGAATCTGGTCGAGACCGCGAAGGGGTATCTCCAACACGAACGCGGCACGCTCGAAGCCGTCATCGCTGCGCGCAATGCCGCGGCGTCGGCCAACGCGGGGGCTGCCGCCAATCCGGGCGACCCCGCCGCGATGAAGCAACTCGCCCGCGCCGAGGGCACGCTTGCCGGCACGCTCGGCCGCCTGTTCGCGCTCTCCGAGGCGTATCCCGACCTCAAGGCAAACACGACCATGCTGAGTCTGATGGAGGAACTGACTTCGACCGAAAACAAAGTCGCCTTCTCCCGGCAGGCGTACAACGACTCGGTGATGGCCTACAACACTCAGCGGGAGATTTTTCCCAGCAGCCTCATCGCCGGCACGTTCAATTTCACCACCGCCGAGCTGTTTGCCATCAAGAAGCCGGAGCAACGGGAGCCAACGAAAGTATCGTTCACCTGAAGAAGTCTGGCCCATGGATTTTTTCGCACAGCAGGCCAGGGCCAGAAAGAACACCAAGGTGCTGGTGGTTTATTTCGTGATCGCCGTCCTGTGCATCATCGCGTCGGTTTACATCGTGAGCCTGCTGATATTCTACGGCACCGCCAGTCAGGAACCGGACTCCTCGCCGGTCGAACTCGTGCTGTGGGATCCCCAACTCCTCCTCTACGTCGTACTCGGCACGCTCGGCGTGGTCGTCGCCGGCAGTCTCTACAAAACCCTCGCCCTCGCCAAAGGCGGCAGTGCCGTCGCCGAATCGCTGGGCGGACGACTGGTTCCGGCCGACCCGGCCGATCCGGATGAGCGCAAGTTACGCAATGTCGTCGAGGAGATGGCCATCGCCGCCGGTGTGCCCGTCCCCAAAATTTACGTACTCGACGACGAGCAAGGGATCAACGCCTTTGCCGCCGGCCACACGCCGGGAGACGCCGCCCTCGGCGTCACGCGCGGATGCATCACCTTGCTGGACCGCGACGAATTGCAGGGTGTCATCGGCCACGAGTTCAGTCACATCCTCAATGGCGACATGCGGCTGAATCTGCGCCTCATGGGCGTCATCTTCGGCATCGTGTGCCTCGCGGTGGTTGGCCGCATCTTGCTTTACTCGCGCGGTGGCCGGGGCAGGAATCCGCTGATGCTCCTGGGCCTGGCCCTGATTGTCATTGGGGCGATTGGCGTATTTTTCGGCCGGCTCATTCAGGCGGCGCTCAGCCGGCAGCGGGAGTTTCTGGCCGATGCCTCCGCCGTTCAATTCACCCGCAATCCGGCGGGGCTTTCCGGTGCGCTGCAAAAGATTGGTGGCTTTGGATCCAAGGTCGAATCCGCGCACGCCGGGGAAGCCAGTCACATGTTTTTCGGCAATGGCGTGGGCAAACCGTTCCTTAACGCGCTGGCCACCCACCCGCCGCTCGACCAGCGCATCCGCGCCATTGATCCGGATTGGGATGGAACATTTGAAAGCATAACCACTGGATTGAATTCCACTTCCGCATGATCAGTTCCGGGTGGGAAAACACCCCATGCCAAAACCAACGGCGCTTCAGCATGATTTTGATTGAAGTGGGCGTTCGTTCAAGGACGCCGTCCTAAGCTATCAGACCATTCCTTACATCAGAATCGACCATGGCCCTCATTTTTGAACGAATCCACACCGGCGGGATCGCCGAACTTTCCTATTTGATCGGCGATGATTCCGAAGGTGTCGCTGCCGTGTTTGATCCGCGAGCGGACGTGGACTGCTACCTCGAACTCGCCCGCGAGAAGCAGGTTTCCATCACGCACATTTTCGAAACCCACATCCATGCGGATTTGGTCAGCGGCGCGCGCGAGCTCTGGGCGCGGGTCGGGACCGCGAAAATCTTCGCCAGTCACGAAGGCGGTGCGCACTATGGTTTCGATCATGAGAAAATCAAAGCCGGAGACACGTTCAAGCTTGGTGACGTTTTAATTACCGTCCGGCACACGCCTGGCCACACGCCGGAGCACGTGGCTTATTCGCTGGCAGAGAAGGACCACCCCGACGCTCCTTGGGGCGTGCTCACGGGGGACTCGCTGTTTGTCAGTTC